>CAZBSB010000019.1:0-18591 GCA_964494535.1 uncultured Rhodospirillales bacterium | reverse complement strand
GCATCAACAAAGATTTAGCAAATGGAGAGACCGATGCCACAAGATAAAGAGAGAGATCGAGAGGCTATCGCTCGTCTAACAGAATCTATGATTGATCATATTATAAGTTCTAACGACGAAGAAATTTTATCTGAATCTAAAGAATTATAAGGCGATATACCTCAAGCTGCTGCACAGATGCGTGCGTTACTTGAAAAAACTGTCCTTCATGCAAACAAAAGAAATTTAGAAAATGCTAGAATTGCGTTAGCTCAATCCAATGTCGGGTCAGAAGCAACGGTCCTCCCTATAAATAAATTAGAAGCTAGGCAATGTTATGAGGCTTTTCTAGTCAGAGATTCAGACGCATCCAGCAAAATCACAATGGCAGCAAGAAATGGCAAGCAACAGTCTCAACGCGATATAGATAGCGCCTTAAGCGATATGGCAGAACTGGGTGCGTTCTTGAAAAGCAATAAAACGTGACCCAGTTATCTCCTGCGGAACAAATTCTTCAAAGTTTAGGTATAACTGAGCCTAAAGAAATAGAGCTTCCAACTATTGCCTTTCATCTTGGCGCACAGGTAAGAATCTGCCCCTTAGATGGATGTGAAGCGCGCATTCTAGGCTGCAATGACCGAGCAATTATTCGCGTTAGTGATAAAGTACCGCCACGTCGCCAGCGTTTTTCAATTGGACATGAGATTGGTCATTGGCACCATCACCGCAATCAAGCCTTGCTCTGCAGTTCAGACGAGATAGGGAATTACAGAACCGGTGGTAACAGGCGTGAGAGGACGGCAGATGAATTTTCTGCGGATATGTTACTGCCTCCCTACATACTTGACCCTATCGCACAACAGTTTCGTCAGCTTGATTCTAAAATGGTACGTGAAATTGCTGACCTCTTTGAGACTAGCATTACGGCAACCGCGATAAGGCTTATTGAGCGCAGGCACGGCAAAGGGATACTCGTTTGCCATAATAAATTCGGACGCACATGGTTTAAACGTTCTATTGACGTCCCAGAGTTGTGGTTTCCACGCCAAGAGCTTGATCCAACAAGCTATGCATTTTCCTTGTTATTTGGAAACGCTCCTGAGCAGAAGTCGGGGCGCACGATCAAAGCTGATGCATGGTTTGATTGCCAGAAAGCGCAATATTTTGATGTGCAAGAATATTCGATAAAAACCTCTACGGACCATGTCGTCACGTTGCTTAGCTTTACAAATCAACAGATGTTAGCTGCTTGACCTTGTTTCCGATGGTTTCATATTTGAGGCAAACGTGAGCCGCAAATCGTCATTTCTACTGCCGGTAATGCCGCGCCTCATAGAGGTAGTAAACCACCGGGATAACGATAAGCGTGAGCAGGGTTGTTGTGACCATGCCGCCGACCATCGGCAGTGCGATACGGCGCATGACATCGGAACCAAGCCCTTCCGTAAAGAAAATCGGCAGCAACCCGGCGATAATCACCGATACGGTCATCAGCTTGGGCCTTACCCGCAGCGCGGCACCATGCATCACGGCATCAAACAATTCCTGCCGGTTCTGCGGCGCCTTTTGGCGGATTTGCTGATCGATATAAATCAGCATGACCACTGCCGTTTCCACGGCAATGCCCGCCAGTGCGATGAATCCCACAGCAACGGCAACGGAGAAATTGTAGTTTGCCAGATAGAGCGTCCATACGCCGCCAACTAAGCCGAACGGTAACGACAGCATCACTATCAGCGTTCGATCCAATTTGCCGAAATGCAGCACCAACAACAGGAAGATAATCCCTATCGTGGCAGGGATAGCGATATTCAATCGCGCTTGTGCTTCCAGCATTTGCTCGAATTGCCCCGACCATCCGATGGAATAACCTGCGGGCAGTTTCACTTTTTCAGCGACAATATTTTGCGCTTCCTTGACATAACCGCCTATGTCGCGCCCGGTTATATCCACGAATACCCAGCCGTTAAGCCGGGCATTTTCCGAAATAATCATTTGCGGCCCCGGTGCGAGCTTGATTTGCGCTAGTTCGCCCAGAGGGATTTGCGCCCCATCGGGAGCGGCAACCAAGATGTTGCCGATATCCTCCGGCGACTCCCGGTAGGGCCGGTCATAACGCAACATAATGCCGTAGCGTTCGCGGCCTTGCACTGACTCTGCCAGCCGCATGCCGCCCAAGGCCGTGGCAATCACCTCTTGCACGGTGCCAAGGTCGATATTGTAGCGGGATAAGGCATCGCGGTTAGGCTCGATTTCCAGATACTTTGCCCCTACCACACGGTCGGCAAAGGCCGAGCGTGTGCCGGGAACTTCCTTAACCGCCTGTTCGACCTGTAGGGCTATTTCGCCGATGGTATTCAGGTCAGCCCCGGAGATTTTCACACCGACAGGCGTACGGATGCCGGTCGTGACCATATCCATGCGGATTTTGATGGGATAACCCCAGCTATTCACCAGCCCCGGCATTTTGGTGAAGCTGTCCAGTTCCTTGATAAGCATTTCCGTGGTCAGGTCTTTACGCCATTGTTCGCGCGGCTTGAGGCGTACCCATGTTTCAATCATGGAAATCGGCGCGGGGTCGGTAGCTGTTTCAGCCTGTCCGGCTTTGCCAAACACGGTTTCCACTTCCGGCACGGTTTTAATCAAGCGATTGGTGGTTGCCACCAGTTCTTTTGCCTTGGTGATGGAAACTCCCGGTAAAGTCGTTGGCATATACAGCAAGTCGCCTTCATAAAGCGCGGGCATAAACTCGCTGCCAGTACGCATCAGCGGCCAAGCCATGCTGAGCAGCAGCAAAAGCGCCGCCGCGATAGTCACGAAACGCGCTTTTAGAGCGACGGCCAGAATCGGCCTATAGACCGCAATAAAGAAGCGATTTAGCGGGTTTCGATTTTCCGGCAGAATGCGCCCGCGAATGAGCCATAGCATCAGTAGCGGCACGACCGTCACCGATAAGATTGAAGCGGCGGCCATAGAGTAGGTTTTGGTGAAGGCCAGCGGCGCAAACAGCCGTTCCGATTGGCCGGTGAGCGCAAAGACCGGCAGGAATGAAACAGTGATAATCAGCAGTGAGAAAAACAGACCCGGCCCGACTTCCTTGGCAGCCAGCAGCAATGCGGCACGTTTATCTTGAGCCGAAACATTCTGCGGCAATTCCGATAGTTTCCGGTGTGCGTTCTCGACCATGACAATGGAAGCGTCCACCATTGCACCTATAGCAATAGCGATACCCCCTAATGACATGATGTTGGCCGTAATGCCCTGCGCCGACATAACGATAAAGGCCGCCAATACGCCCAAGGGCAACGTGACAATGGCAACAAAAGCAGAGCGGAAATGCAGCAGGAAAATCAAGCAGACCAAAGCTACGACAATCGCTTCTTCAATCAATTTATGCGTTAGGTATTGTACAGAGCCTTCAATGAGTGGCGCACGATCATAGACCGGCACGATTGCGACACCCTCCGGCAGTCCCGGCTTGAGGGTTTGGATTTTGTCTTTAATGGCGCGGATAACATCAAGGGCATTGCCGCCCGGTCGCATGATAATAATACCGCTAACAACTTCGCCTTCGCCGTTGAGTTCCGTGACGCCGCGCCGCAATTCCGGCCCTTCGACAATCAGAGCGATATCCGATAGATGAACCGGTGTCCCGTCTTTGGCTTTCAGAACCAGTTTCTCCAAATCGGTAATGCCGGTGACATAGCCTTTAGACCGAATGACAAACTCGGTTTCCGCCTGTTCGATCACGCGCCCGCCGGTTTCTTGGCTAGAAGATTTGATTGCTTCTTCGACACGCGACAGCGGGATACTGAACGCTCGCAGTTTTAGCGGGTCAATCAGCACCTGATATTCTTTGACGAAACCACCAACACTGGCCACTTCGGAAACGCCCGGAACGGTCGCCAGCTCGAATTTCAGAAACCAATCCTGCAAAGAGCGCAACTGCGCCAAATCATGTTTGCCGCTTTTATCTACCAGAGCGTATTGAAAAACCCAACCCACACCCGTAGCGTCGGGGCCGATTTGTGTTTTTGCGGAGGAAGGTAATGCCGATTGAACTTTGGATAATGCCTCCAGCACTCTGGAACGTGCCCAATACTGATCTACGCCGTCCTTGAAAATGATATAGACGAAGGACGCGCCGAACATCGAGTAGCCGCGCACGATCTTGGCGCGCGGCAGCCCCAACATGGCTGTGGAGAGCGGATAAGTAACAAGATTCTCGACAATCTGTGGTGCTTGACCTTCAAAATCGGTGCGCACGATAACCTGCGTATCCGTAAGGTCGGGTATGGCATCAAGCGGTGTATGCTGAATGGAGAAAATACCGCCGACCAAGATAAGCAGCCCCAAAACTGATACCAGCAACGGATTGCTGGCCGACCAGTCGATAACTCTGGCTATGAACGAGCGGGTCGGGTCATGTGAAAGATTATTGTGCATTCTTGTTCCTCGACAGCTTATTCAGCGATTCCTGCAAGGAAGATTCTGAATCGATTAGGAATTGACTGCTTACGGCAATATCCTCGCCTTCCTTAAGGCCGGAGACGATTTCCGTTCTCCCTGCCATATTCGTGCCAGTCTGCACCTTGCGGGATTGGAATTTACCGCCGCCAAGCGCGACAATGACATGCATTCCGTCGCTGCCATGCAGAACGGCTTCTGTAGGCACCGTCAATGTATCGGTAGTGGTTCCGGTGTTGCCAAAAGCCACCGTCGCATAGGACGCTGGCCGCAACGCGCCGTCCTTATTATCGACGACCAAACGCACACGTCCGGTGCGGGATTCGGCATTGATCGTAGGATAAATATAATCGACCTTGGCATTGTAGGTTTGTCGGTCATTGAGCCGCACCGTGGCGGCGTCACCTTCCTTGATTGCGGCGATATCCTTTTCCGGCACGGCTGCTTCCACCCAAACACTGGATAAGTCTTGCACATGCCCGATTTCGTCACCGGCTTTCAGATAATGGCCGTTACGAATTTCCAGTTTTCCAATCACACCATCCGCAGGGATATAAAACGGCACTTTGTCGTAGGCTTGACCGGTTTTGGTCAGCGTGGCGATAACCCCGTCATCAACCCCCAGTAACTTCATCCGTCTTTTCGCGGCACTTGCCAGCTCACCGAGATTGCCGCGCTTCGCGGCAATATAGTCGTTTTGAAGTGTTAGTAATTCCGGGCTGTAGAGCGAATAAAATAAATCGCCCTTTTTAACTTTGTCGCCCACGGCGCTATATTTCAAATTCTCGACGCGACCTTCCACTTGGCTGAACATATCAACACGGCTGCGCTCATTTGCCATGACAATGCCATTGGCGCTTATGTTTTGGGTATAAGAACCCTTTGTGACTTTCTCGGTGCGAACCCCCATTTTTTGGATATTTTCAGCGGTGATTTCGACAACCGGAGCGCCCGGCTGCGATTGCTGCCTGACTGGCGCATGGCTATGTCCACCGGAGAGGGGCACCAAATCCATACCGCAAATCGGGCATTTTCCCGGCGCATCCGAAATAACCTGCGGATGCATGGGGCAAGTATATTTAACCACTGCCGCTTCTTCGGCATGGGCAACGCTTACGCCAAACAGTTTTTGAAAACCATTTTCATGCGTCGGCGTTGTCAAACTTGCACTTAAGCCATTCAGCAGGGCGTTAGTGCAAAGCACAGTACGAATCAGAAGCGGCAGCGGTTTCTTCATTATTTAGTCTCCATTGATTTCATATCCATGCCCTTCATATCCATTGGCATGGATGCATTACCTTCCAACACGGCCTGACCACCCTTAATTTCCTTCACTTTCTCCAAATCTAACGTGCAGCAAGGGCACTGGCCCGGTTTGTCGGAAAACCAGGTTGTTTTCATGGAACAGGAATAAACCGGCTTGCCTTCATGCAGGAGCTTTGCAGCTTGCTCCGCAGTGAGCGGCGAGACAGAGTTGGTTGGGTCGCTTGGGTTGGCGGCATGAGCACCACCGCTCATAAGAGCGACGGCAACGATCAGGGCAGTGAGTAGCTTTTTCATTCGGATTCTCCTTGCACGATGTAGTGGTTGAAGTCGGCAACCAGAGCCGTGCGTTTTGCACGTTCCGCCGCCAGTTGATACCGGACGGAAAGCATTTCCCGCCGGGTCTTAAGAGGCATGGCGAATTCGGTTTTGCCAGCCTCGTATTCTCTCGTTTGTGCGCTACCAGAGGCCCGCAAAAGAGATTCCTTGTGTTGCAGCAGATTGATTTTTATCTCGCTTGCCGCAATCCGTGCTTCCAGATGAGACAGTTTTTCTAGAACTTGGCGCTGCATATTTTCTTTATCGGTTTCCGCTGCGCGCAGCCCGGCTTTGGCGCTCGCCAGTTTCGGTTTCTGGCTTTGTTCAGCCCATAGAGGAATGCTGAGGCCAAGCATGACCGTTCCGGCATTGTCGCCGTTACGCATCCGGCCATAAGAGCTTTGAAATTCCACGCTGGGATTAAACTCAGCTTCGCGTAAATCGACATCTTTATGCGCCATGTCGATATCCGCAGCGGCAATCTTGACTGGATAAGTTACTTCGGGGTCGTCCCGCCACGGCAGCATTGCAATTGGTGGCAAGGTAATATTCGGGGCTTCGCCCAGCATATTGGTCAGCATGGCCATCACTTCATGCTGTTCTTCCTCAAGGTTGGTACGCATTAATTGAATATCGGTGCTGTCGGCACGGCTCATTGCCAATTGGCTGCTATTCGATTGATTGGCGGCGATCCGCCCGCGCAGACTGGCTTGTTCGGAACGCAGAACCCCGGATTGTTGGGCCAAGATTTCCATTTGCTCCTGTATCCGCTGCCAATCGGCAAGTGTCTGGATCAGTTTCGCCTTCATGCCAGCAAAAGCAAAAATACCCTGTAATTTGGCTTTCTTCGCTTCAGCAAAACCTTTCTCAGATTTTGCCGAACGTGTGCCGAACGCCGGGAGGGTTTGTTTAATGCCCACCATCTTTTCTTCTTGATCTTGCGAACGGCTGGAACCTAAAGGGTAGTCTTGTTCTTGGACGAACAGCATAGGGTCAGGTAAACCCAACTCTCCCGTCGCTTGCAGACGAGAGGACTCAGCGCGGTGAATGTAAGCCTGAACCTCTGGATGCTGGCGCAACTTCTCTTCTAGTTCGCTCAACGCAGTTTGGGTCGCTGGTTGGCGATCCATCGGAGCCGCAACGGCTGGTAAAGTCACGCTTGCCAAAAGCAGCGCCAGAAACGTTTTGCGAAACATAAAACCCTCTCATGCGGAGAACATTGCCGTGAAAACAGACGGCAGGAATCCAAGCAAAGGGAGTGCGGATATGCTTTAGCGGCTATTCAGTAGCCGGAAAGCAGACACACTTATCCCTATGAGAGAGATTTCGGGGGGCGATCTTGAGCGTTGAGCGGGCCGGAACCCAGCGCAGTGTCCACAATCGCGTAGATTGGGGATGCAACAGGCACCATGGGTAACACATAATCCGGCGTGTTAAAGGCTAGGCTGCCGATACCCATACATTTCATGTTGCATGCAGCATCGTCACAGCAGCCGCTGGGATTCTTCTTTTGCGGCTTCTGCTTTGCCATTTCAGGGCATTTATCGCAATGCTCCATCTTGGCCGCCATCTTCATGACCGTCTGTTGCATCTTCTCCATAGGGCATTGCTGCGGCATAGCCATCACCGGGAAACCCGCGATAGCGATGCTGAGGCAAAGCACCAAAGTGAGAATTTGTTTGAGACGAGCCATAGGCAGCGATACTAACGAAAATTCTTTAGAAATCCATAACCGAAAATTCTTTATGAATTACAAGCTCTTCTCTATCTGACAACTAAGGCGGCTAGTCATAACTTGTTAACGCCTGGAATCATGGGCCTTGCGCCAAATATTCTTGGCTTGGCCCCGATAGCAACGAGTGCATCCAGCATCGGTTGATCGTTTTGGACGTGAACGTGATTGTCCGACATTGGGCGCATGGCAGTAGGACGCAAGGCCGCATGCGGCAGGATTTCCTGCCCGCAGGCGTCATAAAGGGATATCTGCCCTTCCGTCCTTGATCCAAGCAACGGGATAGCCGGACTCATAGCAAACCCCGGCCTCTGTCTGTCCCATTTTCTTTCCAAAGCTTCGTATTTGATTGCCAACAAGGCGGAGGCAACGACGTTTTCTAACATCACCTGATCGGGCAGATTGCCGTTGTTCCAAGTCCGAATATCAGCGCGTGGCTCGCCAATAGCGGTTGCCCGGCCTCTGGTAGCGATAAAGCGAACGTCATGCTGGCCTTCCTTCCAGCGAACGATGAAATTATTCGGATCGTAAACGCCGTCACGTTTAAGCGGGATAACCTTTACATCCATCGGCCAGCGGTTCATGAGATTGTTCGGTAGTTCCTTAAATTCCAGAACTGCGCTACCGGAATCCGTGCCGACAGCGGCACCATTCCCAGCTAAGGTCTTCATCATCTTGGTGTTGTCGGCGTTCACCTCGCCAAAACGGTAGAACATGCCGTCACGTTGCAGCATGTTCTGGAGGCTGATCCGTTCGAAGGCCGCAGCCAAGCCCTCAGTCGGCATGCCTTTCCCGGCAGGCTTGGCCTTAAGCATGTGTCTAATCTGCCCAACCGGGATACAAACATCTTCCGTATAGGCGGAACGGCCCGGTTTGCCGTCCGGCAAAATACCGACTGTGTTCCAGTTGACCGCACCACCCAAAGATAAAGCTTTAGGCTCGCACAACTCCCATTTGGCAAGGTACAGGTCTAGCTGCATCTCACCGGAATAGAGCGCCCGCATATTATTACGGAATCCGGCCTCATTGACGGCAGCGCCGTGCGTTTGTGCCACAGTCTGGACAACATGGCGCATGACACTTTCGGCGGCGTCCTTATGCTGTAAATTTCCATTTTCAAAACGCTGGACGGCTAAATATAATCCGCCCGGCTGTTGTTCCCAGCCGTCATGTGCTGTCATCTAACCTTCTTCTTGCGGGGTAATTCCGCCATTTTCCAAAAAATATCGAACTCGTTGATATATCGCTCTGCCAATAGCTTCGAATGCACCGTGATAAATTCACGCTTTGATCCTGCCTCAAATAGAGAAAGGGTCAGATAATCCCCGTACAAATACCACGGGGCCATTTCCTTGAATTTCTTATCGAGATAGCGGTACTCACAATAGACGACCGGGATTTCCGTTTCGCCGCCTATTTCCAGCACTTTCGCGTCCAGCCCATCAATCTGCGCCATGCGCTTCAAGTGTTCCCCTACAAAAGTTTCCTCGTAGGGAAGATAGCGCAAATCACCAAAATTGAATTGGCGCAATACCCCGCCGTCCTGCAACGTCTCATAGACATGATCGAGGAATTGACGGTATCCGGCTTTACCGGAATAGGTACGCGCTTCCTGCTTGCGGATTTTGACGCCTTCCTCCGGCATAAATTCAATGCCATGCTTGTCGAACATGGCGAAGATTCGGGATAGCGTTTTTTCCTGCGGCTGCACCTCATCCGATTCAATCTGCCGGATAGTGATGCGGTTGACGCCGGACTTGGCAACCAAGTCTTCAACCGTCCAACCAAGAAGGCCGCGAGCACCGCGAATTTGTCTGCCTGTAATTATCATAATGTCTATCCTATATCATGGTTATAGTTAATTAAATGCTCGTATTCAATTGCAGTCACAAAAAATCATGAGGTTTTCGTGGATTATCTATCGCATATGCCGTTATGAATATCAACAATGATAATATGAAATTATAAATAGTGATATTTATCTTGAAAGCGTTGCAGCCGTCTGCTATGAATAGGGCATAGCGATAAGACAATTTTAAAGAATGCATATTTTACAAAATGATTTTAGAGAGGAAACACCATGAAGAAACATAATAGGAAATACCAGAAAATCGCCTTTAAAACTGGAATGGCACCCACGAAAGAACGTCACCAGCATAGCGGCGGGGTAATTGCCGAAACCATCACTATTCAATGTCGCCGCCCTACTCAGGTACGCCGTTATCGCGCTGTCTGGGACTGCCCGCTTGACGCCTATAAAAGCGTACAAGCTATTTCCGGCGCAGAGTACCGGGCTGGGTTACAGTTCCGCGAAGCCTATCAGCGGGCGGTTTATAGCCGTGGTGCCGAGCATGAACGGCTGAGCCGCTTCACTGGCCTCAATACGGAATTAACCGAGAGCGAACATCTTGTTGAAGATGCTTTACGGGCTTTGCCGCCTTATACTGCGGGAACGGTCATTGATGTTTGCGGGCATGATCGTATTGCGGAGAGCCAACAGGAGATTAAGGCGCTTAAAGCCGGTCTTGGACGCTTGGCAAGCTGTTGGGGCATGGCGGCGGCTGAGATTACCCGCCCCGCTGATCGGAAAGGCTGAGGCGCTATCATGGAGGTAAATGCCATGTCAGAAGATCAAAAGTTTGTCTGGTACTGGAATGCCAAGGCCCATGACGAGTTGCACTGGAAGCTTGGCCCCCTGAATCTTGCTTGGCACGGCTCGGTTATCGAAGTGACCGAACACGCCCAAAAGCCGAAAGAGAGCTAGGCCCACAAATTCAATTTCTATCCTTAGGGTAGAGGGCATTTAATCTACCCAATCGCGCCACCGGACTCATTCAGGACGGTGGCTTTTTTATTTCCACAACAATCCGGTCTGTCGAACGTGCTCAGCCATGCTTTGCGTGCCGGAACCATATTCACGGAGGCAATATGAGCAACGGTATTTCGATCAAGTCACAATTCAAAATGGCGGCTAAGGAAATTTGTAAGCCGAATACACCTGTCGAACACTCCCAAGTCGAACAGGCTAAGAATGTCGAACCAGATTCAAAAACAAGTAAAAGCTACGCGCAAGTTGCGCTTTCCGTCGAACAACGGGGTGTTCGACGGAAAGACGGCGGGCTGAAGCCCGAAGCAGCCAAGCCCTTCCGGCTCGGTGTCCGCATGACTCGGCAAGAACAGGATATCGTTGTTCGACGGGCGAAAGAGGCACGCCTCACAATCAGCGAGTATGTCCGCGCCTCGGTGTTGGGGGCTGGCTATGTCTCGGCTTTCGATCCCGTCAAACGCCAGCTGCTCCGCGATATAGGCCGGGAATTGGGTAAGCAAGGCGGCAACCTCAACCAGATTGCCAAGCAGTTGAACCAGAAGTTCATCACCGCCGACCAAGGCGAAACCATGTTGGGGCATCTCGCCCGTTCGCTGCTCTCTGCCCATGAGGCCGTCCGCCAAGCCCTGACTGCCGGAAAGGAGATGGAATGATTATCAAGAGCCATATCCGGGGCGGTATACGCTCGGCAGGCCAGTATATGAAGGAGCAAGGCAAGAATGAGAAAACCCGCCTTGTCGAACTGAGCGACCCGGAAGCCAAGAACCTTGACGATGCTTTTGTCCGCATGTGGCAAGTCGCCAGTTGCACCAAATGTACCAAGCCCTTGCATCATATCAGCATCAACCCGATGAAAGGCGAAACCCTGACCGACAAACAGGTTTTAGCTATCGTCGAACGCTGCGAAGAGAAATACGGCTACAAGCAGTTTCACCACCAGCGGGTGATTGTCGAACACATCAAGGACGGCAGGCAGCATTTTCACGTCATCTGGAACCGGGTCAGCCTTGTGACCGGCAGGCCGGTTTGGCCGGGGGAGCATTGGAAAAAGTCGAAACTAGTCTGCCGGGAAATGGAACAGGAGTTAGGGCTGATGCGGCCAAGCCCTCGGCAAGGCAAAACGGTTCGCGTTAAAGCGCACCGGAGGGCTAAAGCCAGAACCAGCCGAGCAAGGGTAGGAAATAGCTATGCCGTATCGAGACCCAAACGCCACGCGAAAGCATGGACTGCCAAAGGCAGTCAAATGCCCAAGCTGAGGCTGCCGGTTTATCGGTCAACGCCGGTCAAGCAAAGCACCAGCTGGCCCTTGACTGGCCTGTTGTGGCACCGGCCACGCCGGAATAAGGCACACAACCCTGACTCTGAGAAAAAACCTATCCGCCCCCGGCAAATGGGTTTGGAAGAACTCATCGCTTGGGCATTTGCCAACGGACGGCTCGATATTCTGGCCCAATACGGGATTTTCGTATACCCGGATTATTTCGAGTCCTAAGCAGCCAGCATTTAATCACGACATTTTTGGAAGGAATAACACATGAAGCAAATCTGCATTCGTGCCGATAGTTTTGTTGTCAAGAAACGGCGTATGCTGGTCTATCGCCTGCGCCAGCCCGGTAACGCCACGCTGCTGTGGACTTCGCGGGACGCGGCACTGCGGCACCTCACAAACCTTCAACACCAGAGATTACAGGCCAAGGACAAAGGCCGGTAATGCCATGCCGCATGATGCGGTTTGGCTTTTTTAACATAACAAGGAGACATATATGAAGATTGGATCATTTATCCAGAATATCGACGGGTCGCTGATTGGCCGGGTTCACGGTTTGGGTTTTACGACCACAGCCGTTAAGGCAGAGCCACAACGCAGCCAATCCGGCAAGAACTATTTCCGATTGATTGCCGATCCGTCCAAGGACGTTTACGAAATCGGCTATGCATTCGAGAAACAGAAAGACGGGCGGACTTATTATTCCGTCACGATTGACTCCCCGATGTTCCCGCAGACGGTCAACGCGGCGCTGTTTCAAGACCTGAAACAGCCAGGCATGTTTAATCTGGTGTGGAACCGTCAGGAAACGCAGGACGCGCGACCGGAGAATGGGAGCCGTTCAGCCAGTTACCGGACTCAGACGCCAAATCTAACCCTCTAACTTTTAACTCATAGCCCAACGAAGCCCCCGCAAGGTCAGCCTTGCGGGGGTTTTTATTTCGGAAATTTAGGAGAACAACATCATGGAGAAGGAAGCATTTCGCGTCAGCGAATTTTGCCAGCGATACGCAATCTCGCGCACCTCGCTTTACAAAGAAATCGGTACAAACCGCCTCTGCATTTTAAAGCGAGGACGCCGGACACTTATTGCCCGCGTCGAGGCCGAACGCTGGTTCGCAAATTTATCAGAGCAGACCAAGCGTTAAAGCAATTCGTCAATTTCATTCAATTTTCAAAAATCATTTTTAATGGAGGCATTCAATGCGGCCAACAGGAAGCATTCGTGAACGTTCAAAAGGCAATTTTCAAATTCGTTATACACTTGGCATTGATCCAAATACCAATAAAGCCAAAAGAATAGAGGTAACGCACAAAGGTACATATGATTCAGCAAAACAAGAATTGCGCCGACTTCTAAAAAGCGTTGACGACAACCAGCATGTTGAACCTACAAAAATTAGAGTTGGGGAATTTCTAACACAATGGCTCAAAACTACGAAAGCACAAGTAAGTCCAGCTACGCATGAGCGCTACGAAGCGCTTGTGAATCATTATCTGATACCGGCATTTGGAACACATCTTTTGTCCAAGTTAACGCCGATGCATCTACAAGCTGCCTACAACATTTGGGGAGTTGAGGGACGGAGAGATAAAAAAGAAGGGGGATTATCACCGCGAACGCGCGTTCACTTGCATCGCGTGCTTAAGTCTGCCCTCAAGAACGCAGTTCAACTACAACTGCTTGGCCGCAACCCGGCAGACGCAGTTAAGCCACCAAAGGCCAAAAAAGCTGCAATCACTGTCCTAACGGTTGAACAATCAACAGTCCTGTTGGAAGCACTCAAGCCTTATAGGATTTATTGGCCTGTATTGCTGGCTGTCTCCACAGGGATGCGGCGTGGCGAAATTCTTGCGCTGCGATGGAAAAATGTTGATTTTAACTCAGGAACCGTCCGGGTTATCGAAAGCTTGGAACGAACAAGCAAAGGTTTAAGATTTAAATCACCTAAAACAGAGAAAACCCGCGCCGTAGTTTTGCCCGCTCACGCTCTTGAAGAACTCAGAACATGGAAAGAAGCGCAAGCAAAAGAACTACACGGTTATAGCGCTGTACAGAGCGAAGAAACCCTAGTCTGCGGCACTAGGGAAGGTGATCCTATGAACCCGGCACAATTGACGCATGTGTTTATAGATTGCATCCGTAAGTTTTCAGGAATTGTTCCGAAAGTGCGTTTTCATGACTTAAGGCATTCACATGCAACCCAACTGTTGACTGCTGGTATTCATCCAAAAATTGCACAGGAACGTCTTGGCCATAGCACAATTACGACCACGCTTGATTTATATTCTCATGTTACAAATACGATGCAGGCAGATGCGGCTACAAGATTGGACACTGCATTTCGCTCTGCTATGAAAGCTCGATCAAATTTGACCCCAAAACCTCAATAAGAAGGTTCAGGGTCAATCTGGGGGGCAGGGAAGATTTTGCTTCACCTGACCTTCCAGTAACACTATGATTTTGTTAGCTGCGGATGGGTGGCCGAGTGGTTTATGGCTCCGGTCTTGAAAACCGGCGTGCCCGCAAGGGTACCGTGAGTTCGAATCTCACCCCATCCGCCAATTTTATATCTGTGAAGGTCTAAGAATTATCATTTTATGAAGAAAAATAAGGGTTATTTTAATTATTGGCTTCTACTGTCGTCTAGCAAAATTTATTGCAATCTACTCAAAAAATGAGTAGATTTTGGAGTAGGCGATAGTGAGACTCTAAATGCCGCTTACGGCACTGGCTATCAAACATCTAAAACCGAAGGCCAAACTTTATCGGGTGGCCGATGGTGGTGGCCTTTGCCTTGAAGTCTCGCCTGCTGGCGGTAAGTTATGGCGCTGGCGTTATACTTTTCACGGCAAAGCCCAAATGCTGGCCTTAGGAAAATATCCTGCCGTTTCACTAGAGCAAGCTCGCAAGAAGCGGGATCAAGCGCGTGAGTTGGTTGATGCTGGAAAGCATCCCACCCGCGAAAGAAACGCACAAAAATTACGCCACATTGTACAGGGTGAAAACACCTTCGAGAAAGTTGCCCGTCATTGGCATGAGCATCGGGGCAGTCATCTCAACCAGAAATACCATAAACAGTGCTTGGTTCGCCTTGAACAGCATGTCTTTCCAATAGTCGGTGCCTTACCGATTAGTGAAATAACCATACCTGATGTCGTGCGGGTCGTAGAAGGGATTGGCAAAAACGGCACGGTTGCAACAGCGCGTTGGGCAAAACAGGCTATAGGCCAGATTTTCCGTTACGCTGCTCAGCGCGGAATGTGCCAGTTCAATCCCGCTGCTGATGTTAGGGATGTGCTGCCAAAGACGGATAAGAAGCATTATGCTTGCATACGTCCGGAAGAACTTCCGCAATTATTGATTGCGATGAAGGAGTACAAAGGCGGCCATTTAACCAATGCTGCGATGAATTTACTCGCACTAACTTTTGTCCGTACTGGAGAACTTATTGGTGCTCAATGGACAGAAATAGATTTCGTTCGGAAAGAATGGAACATTCCTAAAGAACGCATGAAAATGCGCCGTCCTCATGTTGTGCCATTGTCGCGCCAAGCATTGTCTGTCTTGAAGGAGCTGCACGAGTTAACCGGCACGAAGATTCATGTATTTCACAGCCAGCGCGGTAGCTTAAAACATATTAGCAATGGAGCCGTTCTTATGGCCCTCCGTCGCATGGGTTATCAGAACCGTATGACGGGGCATGGCTTTCGTTCACTGGCTTCAACAATCCTGAACGAGAAAGGCTACCCACCGGATGTGATTGAGCGGCAATTAGCCCATGAGGATGAAGATAAGATCAGGTCAGCCTATAACCGTGCTGAATATTTGCTGGAACGTAAGAAAATGATGCAGGACTATGCCGATTATCTCGATAGCCAGCTGACCAACCCCGTTAACGTTGTCCAAGCTCATTTTACCAAAGCCAAAAAATAATATCGCTGGCGCAGTCTCTGGTTATCGATCTAAGCGCCAATACCGGAGTCTGCGCCCCTACATATAGGGGGAACAAATCGCAGATTTGAGGCGTTAGACATCCTGAGACGTCCTGAGACGATGGACTGAATTTTCGGCTCATGATGTTGCGGGTTTAACCACAATAACGATTGCGGATTGCGTCCGGTTTGATTGCTTTCAGCAATTCCGAGTGTATGATCGAGATGTAGCCGCGTCATATTGCGGCTTCTTATCGGGACTGGCCGAGCGCCGTCTCTTGATAACCCCACATTGATGAACCCTTTGGCCTGCCCGCAATTCACGGCGGGTTTTTTTGTTTCTACCGCACGCTCCGTCCTTTTCTGGCCGGGGCGTTTTTTATTTCTAACCCACCACAACAAGGAGAAATACCATGACTGATATTCAACAAAATCAATTATCCAACAACGTCCTGCCGCAAGGTGCGGCTGCGCCGACTCTTGGCGGTCGCTCCGCCGCCCCTTGCACCCGCATCCTGCGTCTGCCAGAGGTCATAGGCCGCGTCGGCCTGCGCCGAGCCTCGATCTATCTGCACATCAACAAAGGCTCATTTCCGAAGCCGATCAGCCTTGGCGCAAGAGCCGTAGGCTGGCTGGAAAGCGATATCGACGGCTGGATAGCTGCCCGTATTGAAGTCACCCGCCGCCAGAACCAGCAGTGAGGTGATGGCATGACGGATGAAAAGGATATTCGCAATCAGTTCCGGTTTGCCGCCGATAGTGTGTGCCGTCCCGGTGCGGCCAAAGACAGTGGTGCAACCAATAAGGAGAAGAATGACAATCTCCAAAAAAGCTACGCGCAAGTTGCCCCCGGTGTTGCACCACGGGGTCGAGCCTCGGCGCAGCCGAAGCCGGGGAAAAGGTTGCACCCGCTCGGCGTCCGCTTTTCGGCGGCTGAATTGGAGATTGTCAAACGCAAGGCCAGAGACGGCGGTTGCACCGTCAACAGCTATATCCGCGCCTCGGCTTTGGGTTCTGACTACAAAATGCCGGTACATCGGGAACTGCGCCTATCCCTGCTGGCCACAAACCGGGAACTGACCGCTATAGGCCGGAACATCAACCAGATCGCCAAGCAGTTAAACAGCGGCAAGCAAGTGGGCCGTATCACGCTCGACGGCTTGCAGGCGGCATTGTTCACGACGCTGGCTATGCTCAGGACGGCTTTGGCCCGGAGGGAGCCATGATTATCAAGAGCCATATAAGGGGCGGCTACAGGAGCGCCGCTGCTTATCTGAAAGCCCAGGGCGAGAATGAGAAAATCCGCACGGTTGAAATAAGCGACCCGGACGCCAAGACCATCGATCAAGCTTTCCAGAATATGTGGGCTATCGCCAGCAACTCCAAAGCCAAGAAGCCGCTGCACCATATCAGCATCAATCCCATGAAGGGAGAAACCCTGACGGACGAACAAGTGCTGAAGATCGTCGAACGCTGCGAACAGAAATACGGCTACAAGCCCGGCGATCACCAGCGCGTCATTGTCGAACACATCAAGGACGGGCGGCAGCACTTCCATGTCATGTGGAACCGGGTCAGCCTGACGACCGGCAAAGTGGTGAAATCCGGCGAACATTGGAAAAAGTCCAAGCAAGCCGCGCGGGAGATGGAGCAGGAACTCGGCCTCAAGCGGCCTGCATTAAGGCGTATGCAGAAAGCCAAAGCGCCGCCGATGAAAGCCGCCAGATCATCCAAAGGCGTCTATCGGCCATTCCAGCCTAACCGGCCTTTGCAAATAAGCGGCTTCAAGTCAAAAAGGCCTTTATGGCTAGTACACAGTTATGCATTTCCGTCCAAGTCAGCGTCTCAAACGACGGTCAGACCGACATCGCAAACGCGCCAGAAAGGAAGACAAAATATCCCGGATTCAGAAAAAATGCCATTCCGACGGCCTGAATGGGAAACGGCGGAATTAATCGCTTGGGCTTGGGAGAACAAACGCTACGACATATTGGCGCAGTTCGGGATTTATTTGGACTTAGAGCCGTGAGAATACATCTGTATGTGGCACGAAACAAAAACGGTGGGGCGTACCCCACCGTCCAATTTTGTGTTCTTTAACTTGTTACCGGCTTGACAGCAAATCCCCATTTGCGTGGCAACGACACTATATTACTGTCTAAAATTCGGTCTCGTCAAGGGAGAGCATTCATGCTGCGTTTCGGATTGGATGTAGGCACTCATTCCATCGGTTGGTGCGTGTTCGAAACCGATAATGGCATACCCGTTCGTTTGCAGGCAGCGAATTCCAGGATATTTTCTGATGGACGTGACCCGCAAACCAAAGAGCCCTTAGCGGTCACATGTCGTGGTGCGCGTGGTGCTAGAGTGCGGCGTGACAGGCTAATTAGTCGCAAAAGATCTTTACTGAAGAAGCTGATTGAACTTGGATTGATGCCGCCAGACGAAATAGGGCGACAGGCGTTGAAGCTACTGAACCCATATGAACTCCGTGCCAAGGCAGTCGTCGCAGCAGTAACCCCACATGAACTTGGCCGCGTGTTGATGAATTTAGCTCAACGGCGTGGATTCAAGAGCAACCGGAAGTCCGATAGCAAGGAAGACGCCAAGAAAACACGGCCTGATCTTGATGCCTTGGCTAAGGCGCTGACAGAGAGCGGCCTGACCCTTGGCCAGTATCTTTGGCAAAAACGACTAGGACTGAACCGCTCCACCCGCTCCCGAATCGGTGAAGGACTATATCCACAACGGCAACATTATGAAGAAGAATTCAAAATATTGCGTTCGGTGCAAGCACCCCAT
>CAZBSB010000018.1:15094-19007 GCA_964494535.1 uncultured Rhodospirillales bacterium | reverse complement strand
CGGCAACCATAGCTACAGCCTGGACAAGCTGGACAACGCCACCAGCTTCGCCGGCTTGACGGGCACCTACAACAACCTGAACCAGATCAGCACCTTCAATGGTGTTTCGTTCGCGTATGACGCGAACGGCAATTTAACTTCAGATGGGGCCAATACTTTTTCCTACGATGCCGCCGACCGGCTGAAGACCATCACGCAGGGCGCCACGACGGTGACCTTCGCCTATGACGGTATGGGACGGCGTCTGAAGCAGACTGTCGGTGCCACGGAGACGCGCTACCTCTGGTGCGGCGCGGCCATCTGCCAGCAGCGCAGCGCCTCAGACACCGCCGAGAAGCGGTTCTACGCCGAGGGCGAGTACGTTCACACGGGCATGAAGAAGTACCTGACGCTCACCGACCGTCTCGGCAGCGTGCGCGATGTGATCGACATCACCGGCACGCCCACGCTGGTTGGCGCCTTCGACTATCGCCCCTACGGCGAAACCGCCAGAAGCTGGGGCACCGTCACCACGGGCTACACCTATGCCGGCCTGTTCGCGCAGACCAACACCGGCCTGCTGCTCTCCACCACGAGAGCGTATGACGCAGCCAATGGGCACTGGCTCAACCGCGATCCGAAGCGTGAAGCCGCTGCCGGCGAGAACCAGTTCGCCTACACGCCTGGCAATCCCATCAAGTGGAATGATCCGGATGGTATGGATGTGCGTGTCGGCGTGCACATTGACCCCAGGACCGGATATCCACACGGTATTATCGTCATTACCTATCCAGAATCGGATGTAATTATAGGAAGGCAGGTGTTTTGGGATGGGCATGGCGGCGGTGAATACGCCTCGCCGCCATATGATGGACTTTGGAATCCCGGTAACTTTACAGAGTTAGACCGCATCGTTACCGATGCGGCTGAAAATGAGATCGCTTTGAACTATGTAAAAAGTCTCCACGGTACTCACGAACCGTATAAGTTCAAGCAAAGCGACTGCAATACTCACGCACCAACCACTTGGGCTGAGATAAAGCGTCGGATTTGGGACTATCGCCACGTTATGTCGCCTATAAAACTATTGCCTGTGGAGCCGATGCCATGAAGGCAAGGCTTGGGTCTTATTTATTGGCAACCGGAATGTTCGTCTGCTTATTTGCTGTGCACGCCTTCGCAGCAGAGGCAGTCGTAATGCAAGATGAGTCAATTGCACAAAAGATTGAAAAACTCAAGTTTGAAGCCAAAAGATCATGCCCTCATTGTTTTGAGCCAGTGCCAGATGAGGAGGTTGAACTTCCTCTGGTTAGAATTCCAAAGAGATTCCTCCTACTTCCGCAAGACGTTTTGCTTGACCAACAAAGCTACATACGCCTAGCGAGAGTGCTCTCTGACCAGAAGAACGGTTGGAGATTAATCCATCCGCTTGCTGAAGTTGGTATCAATCTGCCCCCTATAGAATTCATCTCCGATACCATGAGAATAACGTGCGCCAGTGCTTTTGCTCTAGTTGAGTATATTGTGACCAAAACTGATCCAGAGTATTCGGAGTTTCCAGAGGCCTATAAGCTGCCAAGAAAATATTTGGATCGTATTTATATGAACGAGGTGCAAGCGGAGCGATTTGTCTCCTATCCCGACTTGCGGGATAGGCCTTACCCTAACCTCGCACGTAGGCCTGAAAGGTTCTTCTCTTTGTCTCAATCAACTATGTTGGACGGCGAGCTTAAGCGTGTTATTTTGATGAAGCACTTTCCTTGTGCACAGACGTTTCCCGATTTTATGCAAACACTTAAGTCTGATGAACTGGGCTCTTTTAGATAACATATTAATACTCACTTCCCCTTCGCGGCCTCTTTCTGGATCGCCTCGAATTTCGCTTTAGTATCTTCTTCCAGTTGCTGCTGGGCGCGCTTGCGCTGAGCATCGGTCTGCGGCGCGCCGCCGGCGTTGGCGCGTTGCTGTTGCTGGCGTTCCTGCGAACGCTGCCAAGCCTGTTCACCCACGTGTTCCATTTGACACTGATGAATTGCGTTCCTATTCCGGACAATCTCATCGCCCGTCATATTCGGCGTGACACAGCCCGTACCATAACTATCCCGATACCCCGTATCCGCCTTGCCACCCGGAGCGCCCGGCGTGGGTGAGGGCAGCACCAGCACCCCGAAATGCGCGAGCTGATCCGCGTTGTTGGGCACGGCGCGGCCGTCGGGCAGGATCAGCATGGTTCAACAGCACACAAGAGATTGTTGACATGCCTAAAGACCTGCTTTTCTCAATATGAATGGAGCGTTTTGGATTTTATAAATGATGAAATGGCGCGCCCGAAGAGATTCGAACTCCTGACCCTCAGATTCGTAGTCTGATGCTCTATCCAGCTGAGCTACGGGCGCGCAATCGGCATATGCTGCCAAAAATCAAGCCTTTACGGCAAGGCCGGCAACCTAGCGAATAGCTTGCTGCCGCGCAAGCGGTTTACCACAAAGGGCGATGCTGAGGGAATGCCTTTATTTTCAGCCGTACCCGGCCTAAACTGCGGTCAAACATTGGTGAACTTATGCAACCCCTGCTCAGCATCGTCATTCCCGTGCTTGACGAGAGCGGCAACATCCTGCCGCTCGCGCAAGAAATCGCTTCCGTGATGGATCATGACGCCCACATCATGGGCGTCTATGAAATCATCTTCGTGGATGACGGCAGCACTGACAAGACTGCCGAGGAAGTCGCAGCCGCCATTCAGGCCAATCCGCGCATCCGGCTGCTGCGTCATGAGGGCAGGCTGGGCACCAGCACGGCCTTTCGCCACGGTGTGATGGCGGCGCGCGCCGCCTGGGTGATGACCTGCGACGGCGACGGCCAGAACGACCCCGCCGATATGCCGCGCCTGCTGCAACTGGCCTGGGCGCGCGGGCATGATGAAAAAATCATGGTCTGCGGCGTGCGCGTCAACCGGCAGGACACCTGGAAAAAGCGTCTGGCCAGCCGCCTGGCCAACCGCATCCGCCGCAAATGGCTGCACGACGGCGCACCGGACACCGCCTGCGCGCTCAAGCTGTTCCGGCGCGATGGCTATCTGGCCATTCCGTTTTTCACCAGCATCCACCGCTTCATGCCGGCTTTGTTCAAAGCCTATGGGCATGAGGTGATGCATACCCCCATCAATGACCGGCCGCGGCAGCATGGCGTTTCGAAGTCCGACATCATGGGACGGGCGAAGCGCGGCTTGTATGATCTGTTTGGCGTCAAATGGTTAATCGTGCGGACGCCACCGGTGCAATCCTACGCGGAATACCGCCCTGCCCTGTCTGGGCAGGCGCCGGCAGGTTCCGTCGTGCCGCTGGGGCGCACCGGAACTTAACCGCCTGATTTTGGTTGACTTGCGGCCGGGAATTCGGGATAAACCCGCTTCCCAGAGTTAACGGGCCTTTTGGCCTGCGCGTCGTCTTTGGCGCGAGAAGATATGGATGGTATGTGATGTTCGCGGTCGTGAAAACAGGTGGCAAACAATATAAGGTCGCGGCAGGCGATGTCGTACAGCTGGAAAAGCTGGAGGGCGATGTTGGCGCCAAGCTGCAGCTGCCGGAAGTGCTGCTGGTCAATGACAATGGCGCGGTGAAGATCGGCTCCCCCACCGTCAAGGGCGCGAAGGTGGAGGCGGAGATCGTCAGCCAGGAACGCGGGCGCAAGATCATCGTCTTCAAGAAGAAGCGCCGCCAGAATTACCGCCGCAAGAACACCCACCGGCAGGATTACACCATTGTCCGCATCACCGCCATCGCGGCCTGAGCGCAAAGTTTCGAGGAGTATGAGTTATGGCACATAAAAAGGCAGGCGGCAGTTCCCGCAACGGGCGCGACTCAGGCGGTCAACGCCTCGGCGTCAAATTGTTCGGTGGGCAGGATGCGAAGGGCGGCGCCATCATCGTGCGCCA
>CAZBSB010000018.1:0-15065 GCA_964494535.1 uncultured Rhodospirillales bacterium | reverse complement strand
TTTCATCCCGGCGACAATGTCGGCCTGGGCAAGGATCACACCATTTTCGCCAAACAGTCCGGCAAGGTGAAGTTCCGCACCACGGCGGCCGGCAAGACTTTCGTTTCCGTTGAACCGTGTGAGGTCGCGCAATAAGTCGGCGACCTGCT
Source organism: uncultured Rhodospirillales bacterium (assembly GCA_964494535.1). Lineage (GTDB taxonomy): Bacteria > Pseudomonadota > Alphaproteobacteria > UBA9219 > RFNS01 > JAGOHT01. The sequence goes on along the minus strand of CAZBSB010000018.1, from coordinate 14,916 downwards.
TTCGGGTGTTTTGAAACGGGGATCGCCAGGCGATCCCCGTTTTGTTTTGGGGTGGATGTGAACATGAAGTTTCTTGATCAAGCGCGCATTCATGTGGCCAGCGGCCATGGCGGACCCGGCGCCGTGGCGTTCCGGCGCGAAAAGTTCATTGATAGCGGCGGCCCCTGGGGCGGTAATGGCGGACGCGGCGGCGATGTGGTTCTCGTCGCCAACGCCGGCTTGAACACCTTGATTGACTATCGCTTCCAGCAGCATTTCATCGCGCAAAACGGCCGGCAGGGCATGGGCGCCAATCGCACCGGCGCGGACGGCAAGGACGTGCTGCTGCGCGTGCCGGTCGGCACGCAGGTGCTGGCGGAAGACAACGAGACTTTGCTGGCCGACATGACGGAAGAAGGCCAGCGCGTCGTGCTATTCAAGGGCGGCGATGGCGGCTTCGGCAACGCACATTATAAAACCTCCACCAACCAGGCGCCGCGCAAGGCGCATCCCGGCTGGCCGGGCGTGGAATGCGACATCTGGCTACGGCTGAAACTGATCGCTGATGCCGGATTGGTGGGGTTGCCCAATGCCGGCAAATCCACCTTCCTGGCGGCCTGCACCGCCGCCAAGCCGAAGATCGCGGATTATCCCTTCACCACGCTCACGCCCAATCTCGGCGTCGTGCGCTTCGGCAGCAGCAAGGAGCCGGCGGAATTCGTGCTGGCGGATATTCCCGGCCTGATCGAAGGCGCGCATGAAGGCCATGGGCTGGGCGACCGATTTTTGGGTCATGTGGAACGCACCCGCGTCTTGTTGCATCTGATTGACGCGACGGCGGACGATGTCGCGGCCAGCTACAAAACCATCCGCAACGAGCTGAAAGCCTATGGTCACGGGCTGACGCGCAAGCCGGAAATCATCGCGTTGAACAAGTGCGATGCGCTAACGCCGGCGGACATCAAGACCAAGCTGAAGCAGATGGCCAAGGTCACCAAAAAACCGGTGCTGGTGCTTTCCGCCGTGTCCCACGCCGGACTGGAAACCGTGCTGCAGCAATTATGGTCGCGGATTCAAGGCAAGGCGGAAAAATGAATGACATTCGTCATGCACTAACCATTGGTGGGTAGAATTAATCTCATGCAGCAGGATGGCAAAGCTCCTTTCAACCCCCTCGCCCACGCCGAGAGCATCGTGGTCAAGGTCGGCACCGCGCTGGTGTTTGACGAGGCGACGCGGCAACCGCGGCTGGACTGGATGAAGGCGCTGGCCACGGATATCGTGGCGCTGCGCGAACAAGGCAAGGATGTCACGCTGGTCAGTTCCGGCGCCATCGCGCTCGGCCGCATGAAGCTGCAGGAAACGAAGCCCAAGACCGACATGACGGTGGCTGAAAAGCAGGCCATGGCGGCAGTCGGCCAGCAGGAATTGATGCGGCTGTGGGACGAAGCCTTCAAGCCGCACGGCATCGCCGCCGCGCAATTGCTGCTCACTAAAAACGATTTCAAGAACGGCTTTGTCGCCGACATCAAGCAGCAATTCCGCGCCTATGGCCGCAAAATTTTGCCGCGTTTGTTTCCTGACGAAGAAAGCCCCAAGGCGAATATCCGCCACACCATCGGCGCGCTGCATGGCCGCAACACCGTGGTCGTGGTCAACGAAAACGATGCCACGGCGACGGACGAGATCAAATTCGGCGACAATGACCGGCTGGGCGCGCTGGTGGCCAAGTTGGTGAAGGCGCAGGCTTATGTCATCCTATCCGACATCAAGGGGCTTTATACCGCCAATCCGCAGACCGACCCCAGCGCCAAACTGGTGCCGGTAGTGGAACGGATTGACGGCAGCATCCGCGCCATGGCGTCCGGCCCGGCTTCCCACGGCAGCAGCGGCGGCATGATCAGCAAAATCCAGGCGGCGGAGATTGCCACCAAGGCCGGCTGCGCGGTGATGATTTGCCAAGGCAATCCGGAACAGGGCGTTTCGCCGCTGGCGGCACTGCAAGCCGGCGGGGCGCATACGTTGTTTCAGGCCGCTCCGGTGCCGCCGCGCCCCATGCAGGCCGTTCAGCTTGCTCTCGAAGCTCGTGCAGGTATGCCACGCTAGGTTTTGCTTGACGGGTTTAGCGGGAGCCTCAACTATGCCAACTCCGTGCCGCTTGCTGCTTAAAGGACGTGCCGATGAGCCATAAAGTGTTTCCCGATGCCGCCGCCGCCCTGGCGGGATTGTTGCAGGACGGCATGACAATCGCCGCCGGCGGTTTCGGTCTGTGCGGCATTCCTGAGCATTTGATCGAAGCAATTAAAAAAACCGGTGTGAAAAACCTGACTTTCGTGTCCAACAATTGCGGCGTGGACGGTTTCGGCCTCGGCAAATTGCTGGAAGGCGGGCAGATCCGGAAAATGATTTCCTCCTATGTCGGCGAGAACAAGCTGTTCGCAGAGTTGTTTCTTTCCGGCAAGCTGGAGCTGGAATTCAACCCGCAAGGCACGCTGGCTGAACGGTTGCGCGCAGGTGGCGCCGGCATCGCCGGCTTCTACACCAAGACCGGCGTGGGCACGCTGGCGGCGGAAGGCAAAGAAGTGCGGGAGTTCGACGGCGAAAAATATGTACTAGAGCGCGGCATTGTCTGCGATCTCGCCATCGTCAAAGCCCAGATCGGCGATCATGAAGGCAACCTCGTTTATCGCAAGGCGGCGCGCAATTTCAACCCGCTGGCCGCCATGTCCGGCCGCGTCACCATCGCGGAAGTTGAAGAGTTGGTGCCGGTCGGCCAGATTGACCCGGACGCCATTCATACGCCCGGCATTTTCGTGCAGCGCATTCTGCAGGGCACACATTTCGAAAAGCGCATCGAGCAGCGCACCACCCGTAAAGCCAGCTGAGGTCGCCCCATGCCCTGGACCCGTGAAGAAATCGCCGCCCGCGCCGCTCGCGAATTGCAGGACGGTTATTATGTCAATCTCGGCATCGGCATTCCTACGCTGGTGGCGAATTTTATTCCCGCCGGGATGCATATCGTGCTGCACAGCGAGAACGGGATGCTGGGCGTCGGCCCCTTCCCACTGGAAAGCGAGATTGACGCCGACATCATCAATGCCGGCAAGCAGACGGTGACCGAGCTGGACTATACCAGCTATTTCGACAGCGCGACCTCCTTCGCCATGATCCGCGGCGGGCATATTGACCTCACCATCTTGGGCGCGATGCAGGTGGCGGAGAACGGCGATCTCGCCAACTGGATGATTCCCGGCAAGCTGGTGAAGGGCATGGGCGGCGCCATGGATTTGGTGGCCGGCGTCAAGCGCGTGGTCGTCGTGATGGAACATAACGCCAAGGACGGCGAGGCCAAGCTGGTTAAAAACTGCTCCCTCCCCCTCACCGGCACCGGCGTGGTGGACAAAATCATCACCGACCTAGGCGAGTTTGAAATGACGCCCAAAGGCCTGGAACTCACCACCCTGGCACCCGGCGTAACCGTGGCTGAAATTCAGCAAAAGACGGAAGCAAAGTTTTTTGTGAGTGCTGATTTATAAATCATTGACGACTGAAGAAGGCACGCTCTCACCGAAGTATTGGCCGCGCAATTGCCTTATGGCTGTGACCAATGTAATGGACACAGGAAATTTTGCATGATTACTGGGACTGGTTTGTTGAAATCCATAATCCCACCACACGCCGGCGCACCGCGTTATGCGAAGGAAGTTTTCACGCGATAGTTCCAGATAGTCTGCCGAGAAGGCCTGACGTGAGATTTCCTGATGGGTAAGTTCAAGGTCATCCCGGTTAGCGGCATGGCAGCTGATGTTAACTGCATGGATGTCTATATCAGCTATACTGGCTTCAATAAATCGCAGCAACTCCTGTCGTTCATCGTTCGAAGCAACAATATGAACCCTGTCACTTCGAAGGTCATTGCTCAAAAGCTCCATGGTGAGCCCCTATCGTCACTCATCCAGCTTGCGCGCCTGGTCTATGAGCATCACGGGAATCCCGTCGCGGATGGGGTAAGCCAGTTGCGCTGCCGGGCTGATGAGTTCCTGCCGCTCGGCATCATAGCGCAGCGGCTGCTTGGTGAGTGGGCACACCAGGATATCGAGTAAATGCCGCTCGGTTTGCCGCAATTGTTCCGCCATCAGTGCCGCACCATGTCTTCGTTGCCATGCTCGATGGCCGCCATCTCGATCAGCGTCAGCAGCAGCCGCGCCCGTTCCGCCAGTGTTGGCGCTTCCAGCAGCGCCTGATGCTCCCAGGGCGCAAACGGACAGGTCATGGACAAGGACGTAATCAGCTGCTCGTCCGGCGTTTCCTGAATCACGTCCCAATTCGCCATGATGCCATGCACCTTGAAATAATGGCGCAGCGAGCGGAACAGCCGGCCGCGCTCCACCACGCCGTGCGGTGACTCCGTGAGATCATCCAGAAAGTTGTGCCATTGCGGCTGCAAGCGACGATAACCTTGATGCATGGGCAGTTCATCGCCCAGGCCGAAGCGGCACACGCCGGACAGCGAGATGAGATAGGTGTTTTTCTCGGTTTCGGAAAAACTCATGATGCGGCCGGCGCAACCCATGGCATAGAGCGCCGGCTTTTCTTCGTCCGTGCTGCTTTCCTGCTGCTGGATGATGCCGATCATCCGATGCCGCGTCGCCAGGGCGTCGTCCACCATGGCGCGATAGCGCGGCTCAAAAACATTCAAAGGCAGCCGGCCGCGCGGGAGCAGCAGTACGCTGGGCAGCACGAACAAGGCCAGCGTCTCCGGCAGCTTCAGCGGATTGTCCGGCGCCGCCTGCGGCGCATAAAAGGAAGGTGTTTCCACGGACGGCATGGCGCTTCAAGAGAACAGGATGGAGGACAGCTGGCGCCGCCCATTGACCGTGACCGGATCTGTCGCGCCAAAGGCTTCAAACAGCTTCACCAGTTGCTTGCGCGCGGCTTCCTCGTTCCAATTGCGCTGCCGGCGCACAATTTCAAGCAAATGATTGACGGCAGTTTCGCGTTGGCCGGCCGCCACCAGCGCCAGAGCGAGATCAAAGCGTGCTTGATGATCGGCCGGGTTGGCCGTCACTTTGACTTCCAATTCCACAACCGGCCCGGCCTTCGCCGCTTGGTCAGCCAATTCCAGTGCGCTGCGCGCTGCCGCCAGCGCCTTGTCGTTCTTGATGGCCTCCGGCGCATCCGTGAGCATGGCACGGGCATCCTCGGGTTGCCCCGCCGCGATCAGGCACCGCGCCAGGCCGGCATAAGCCACCGCATTCTCCGGCACCAGGCCAAGAATGTCGCTGAAAATATCCTGCGCCGTCTGCCAGTCGCCGCCGCTCAGTGCCGTTTCGGCTTGCTTAAGTGCTTCGTCCACTCCGGCCTGCATATCCGGCGCCTTGCCGCCCGTAGCCTTGACGATGCGTTGCAGCCACTTCTGAATCTGCGCTTCGGTCTGATTGCCGGAAAAACCGTCCACCGGCTGCCCCTGGAACAGCGCGTAAACGGTGGGCACGGACTGCACCCGGAATTGCTGGGCGATTTCCGGGTTCGTATCAATGTTCACCTTCGCCAGCTTGACCGCGCCCTTCAACGCCAGCACGGCCTTTTCCAACACCGCCAGCAACTGCTTGCACATGGGGCTGCGGGGCGACCAGAAATCCAGAATGACCGGCTGCCGCAGCGAAGCCTCAATGACTTCCGGCATAAAATTATTGATGTCGGCGTCGCAAATTAGCCCGCCAGTGGGGGCGGGTGGCGTGGTGGCGGCGCGGGGCAAGGAAAAGTTCATCGTTCATTCCGTCCTGAAAACCTAACTCGCAACCCTACATATAGGCGGCTGGGCGCCCGGATGCCAGAGAAAGCGCGAAAAATCAGATTTTGCCGGGCGAGAACTTGTTGTTCATATAGTTGGTGTTGACGCGCTGCTGGGAGACGGAGGCGGTCATCATCTTGCCGTAGTCGGTCGGCTGGCGGGAGGACGTGGTCTTTTCCGCCGCCAGCATGTTGAACAGAATGCCGGGCAGCCCCCCATCCGCCACCTTGCCGCTGCGGATGCCCTCGTCCTGCCGCGCCTTAGGACCCCAGAACATTTCGCTGATGCGGGCATCCGTCTTTGTCCGGCTGGCTTTGGGTTTGGCCAGGCCGGTATCCTCGTCAATCTCCGGGGCTTCATCCCCTTCCGGCCATTTGCAATCTTCCCATTTCACGCCCAGGAAATCCTGCATGGCAGAGGACACGAAAGGCAGATTGACGAGCAATTCGCGGAACATCGTGGCGCAGTTGTTGATGGCGGTTTCTTCCAGCCGCTTGGCTTCGGTTTTCTGCTCGTCCGTCTTCAGGCCTTTACGCATCGCCTCCACCGGCGGCGCGCAATTATCCTGCAGCTTCTTGCCCCACATGGTAGCTTCGTTAGCGCGATCAAACTCGCTGTTTTCGCGGTAAATCTCGGCAATGCTGCGGAAACGCTTGACGAGGCATTCCGACCAATACCACCAATCGTTGAACGGCGCCTTCTGGGCGTAAGTCTTTGCCATCGCGTTTTTTCCTTATGCCGCAGCTCAGCGCCGCGCAAACGGGGACTTTAGTCCAATCGTCCGGCACTGCGCAAATGCGTGCTGTTCATGGTCGCCCAGCGCCGTGCCGTATCCTGCCAGCGCGCCTGCTCTTCGGCCGACAGCGTGGTCTGCCGCGGCGCGCGCGATGAGCCGGTACCTTCCAGATTGAGCAACTGGTCAATCACGCCCGGCAATTGGCCGTCCCGCGCATGGCCGCTGGCGATGCCTTCATTGAGCGACCCGACCGAACCGCGGAACAAATCCATGGCGATGCGGCCGTTGCAGTTATTCTCCCAACGAGAATTCAGCATTTTTTGCATGTCTTTGGAGATTTTGGGAAAATCTTCAAGCACATTGCGAAACACGGTGGCGAGCGCCTGGATCTGCATGTCGAACAGCTTATCTTGCCCATAAGACAACTCGTTCAACTGGTTGTAAGGCCGATGCACCAGATGCTGCGCCAAAGCGCCATCCAACACGAAGCGCAGTTGCCCCAGGTAACCGCTGACGCGGCTGGCATCCTCTGCCGCGTTCTGCCCGCTGTAAATATCTTTGACGGTCGTCAGACGATGCGACAGCACATCCGCCCAGCGCAGCCAGACATCAAAAGACGCTTTGGGCTGATCCTGGCTCGTCGCTGGTGCCGCGTTCGCGGATTTGCTTTGTTTTCCCCACATGCCCCTAGCCTAACCAAAAATCCCTGCCCTGACAATCGCCGATACTGCTGATTTAGTTGCACAATCAAGAAGATAAGCAAGTTGTTGGCAGGCAAGAACTAACCAAAGATTTGCAGACGGCAAGCGAGGCTTAAAAATGGCAGGTTAAACCACCTAGCGCCCTACTTGGCAGAGGTTTAGCTGACATTTCACGGTGATACGGTTGGTTTGGTCGGCCTTGGCTTCCTTGGGCTTTGGGAGGTTACATTCCACTTGGTAGAGCGTCTCATTGCTGTTGCCGACGCTTTGCCGCAACACCTCGATTTTCTTGGGTGGGCAGTTGCTCTGCCGCGCGGCGTCCCGCACCTCGGCCAGCCCGGCGAAGGCGCTGCCGGACAGCAACTGACCTATACAAAGCATCACGACCGCAGGGCACAATTTCATGCCAGAGAATTAGCCGCCGCATCGCTAAGGTTTGATTAACAAGTTTCCAGATAGAAACTTACTTTGCAGAAGGCCGAACACTGATCCACGACATATCCAGCTGTGTCTCCGCCGCCATCTTATGCAAAATGTTTTGTGCACCGCACATAAATGACCTTGCGCCTGTGAAGGAAATAAATCGAGGCTGAAGGCGTTTATGATTCGAAACTTGCCCGCCTGCAGGACGTTCCATGCCTGAGCGTATTCTCGCATTATCGAACTCGGTCTCTGCCCTGGCTGAAGACAAGATGCGGCAAATCCAATCTGTCACCGGCAAAACCCGGATGCTCGCTTTGAACGCCTTGATCGAGGCGACGCGCGCCGGCGAACATGGGCGTGGGTTCTCCGTCGTCGCCAAAGAGGTGCGCGAAATTTCTGAGAATATCCGTGCCATTGCCGAGGGCTTTTCCCGCGAGTTGGCGGATAAGACCGTTGAACTCAATGGCCTGGGCAAGAATCTGGTGGCCGATTTGCGCGGCGGGCGCCTGACCGATCTGGCCTTGAATATGGTCGAAATCATTGACCGCAATCTGTATGAACGTTCGTGCGACGTGCGTTGGTGGGCGACGGATAGCGCCATCGTGGATTGCGCCACGGACAGTGCAGCCGACAAATGTGCCTATGCCAGCAAGCGCCTGGGGGTGATTCTGGACGCTTACACGGTTTATCTCGATCTTTGGGTCGTGGACGCGCAGGGGCGCGTGCTGGCCAGCGGCCGCCCTAACAAATATAGCCAAGTGCGGCATGGCAATGTAGCCGGCGAGGCCTGGTTCCGCGATGCGATGGGCACGCGGGACGGCGGCGAGTTTGCCGTCGCTGATATTGCGATAAATAATCTGCTTGATGGCCGCATGGTGGCGACCTACGCCGCCGCCATCCGCGAAAACGCCGATGCGAATGGCCGCCCGGTCGGCGTGTTGGGCATTTTCTTCGATTGGCAGAGCCAGTCGCAAGCGGTGGTGGACGGCGTGCGCCTGATGGACGACGAGAAGAAAATCACCCGCTGTCTGCTGCTGGATCGCAACCATAAGGTTATCGCCGCGAATGATCGCAACGGCGTGTTGCAGGAAAAATTCAGCCTGCAAGCCGCGGGCAAGCCGATGGGCAATTATGTTGACGCATCCGGGCGCAATGTCGGCTTCGCGCTCACGCCAGGCTACGAAACTTATCAAGGCCTGGGCTGGTATGGCGTCGTCGTGCAGGGGAAGAAGTAGTTTTTGTCAGTGTGTGAGTATTAACCCAAAACAGGAGTGCGAACATGGTGTATCCAACATATATACAGGAGTTTCGCGAACGGCGGCGCGCCGGTATCGGTATGGCGCTGGCCGCGGCGTTGTTGGCCTTGGTTCCGGGGTCGGCGCTAGCTGAAGACGCCGTGATCAATTCCGGCGACACGGCCTGGATGCTGACTTCCACGGCGCTAGTGCTGATGATGACCATTCCCGGCCTGGCGTTGTTTTATGGCGGCTTGGTGCGTAAAGGCAATGTGCTGACGACCATGGCGCAAAGTTTCGCCATCACCTGTTTGATTTCCGTGTTGTGGGTGCTGGTCGGCTACAGCCTGACCTTCGGCAACGGCAACGCCATGATCGGCGATTTATCGCGCGTCATGGTGCATGGCGCCTCCATTGACAAGCCGTTTTTCCTCGGCGTCGGGATTGAAGGCGGCTTTGCCACCACCATTCCCGAAACAGTCTTCATGATGTTCCAGATGACCTTTGCCATCATCACGCCGGCGCTAATTGCCGGTGCCTTCGCCGAGCGGATGAAATTTTCCGCCGTGCTGATGTTCGGCGCCTTGTGGTCGCTGCTGGTCTATGCACCCATCGCGCACTGGGTCTGGCATCCCAATGGCTACCTCTTTAAGGAAGGCGTGTTGGATTATGCTGGCGGCACGGTGGTGCATATCAGCGCCGGCGTGGCTGGCTTGGTCACCGCCCTCATGGTTGGGCGCCGCACGGGTTATCCCGCGCAAGTGTCGTCGCCTTACAGTCTGGTGTTCAGCCTGGTCGGTGCTTCGTTGCTCTGGGTGGGCTGGTTTGGCTTCAATGCCGGCTCCGCGCTAAGTGCCAATGGCCGGGCTGGGATGGCCATGCTCGCGACCATGGTGGCTTCCGGCGCTGCCGGCATGTCCTGGATGCTGGTTGGCTGGATCGTACTGAAGAAGCCGAGCGTGGTCGGCCTGATTTCAGGCGCGGTTTCCGGCCTGGTGGCGGTCACGCCGGCGGCTGGCTTTGTTGATCCGATGGGAGCGATGTTGATCGGGCTGATTACCGGCTTCATCTGTTTCTTCGCCTGCACCAGCCTGAAAGCCAAGCTGGGTTATGATGACAGCCTTGACTGTTTCGGCGTCCACGGTGTTGGCGGCTTGGTCGGCGCGGTGCTGACCGGTGTCTTCGCCACCAAGGTCATTGGCGGCGAAGCGGCCAGCGGCCTGATTGACGGCAATGCGGCGCAGATCATGAAGCAGCTCATCGGCATCGGCGCCTCCATCACCTGGTGCGCCATCGCCACCTTTATCATCATCAAATTCGTGAGCCTGACCATTGGTTTGCGCGTCCATGCGGATGTCGAGGCCGACGGCCTGGATGCCCACATGCATGGCGAAGCCTTGGAATAAACCTTAATTTGTTGCTTCGTAAAACGAGGGCGGCCATGTCTGGCCGCCCTTTTGCTTTCACCCGTTCGTGGTATAAATCGGTCACAGATTCTAAGGTACGCATGGATGAATTGAGCAAACAACGGCATTACAGTCGCGATTTTCAGGCTTTTGCCGCCGTCTATGATAATTTACAGCGGGTCGGCTTGTTGCCCGCCGCGCAGCAGGGCTGGCACGAAGCCGCTGGCGAAATTGCCGGACAACTAAAACTGACGCCGGCGCAGCAACGGGCAGTGTATCGGCTGCCGCAAGATGTGGCGCTGGATGCGGCGGCGATTGCCGCTCATCCCAAAGGGCAGGAAGCCTTTTACCGGATGGAACTGCTGACGATGGCGGCCGAGGATTTGACGGCCACCCTTGCCAACGATTCGCAACGCACCCGTCGCTGGTTGAAAATCAGGCACGCTGGTGGCCCCTATCAGGCCAGACGTCCGCTCCAAGTCGTCATGCACGGGGCAAACCATGAATTAAAGCTGCTGCGCGAGTATGTGAGGCCGCAATAACCATGGTCACAGCGCCGAAACCAGACCCTGTCAAACTCTATCGCGCCGAAGCGAAGCGCGTCACGGCGATTTTCGCGCCGAAACTGGCCAGTGACAACCCACCCATCTGCATGGTAGCCGCCAAGGCCGCCAATCAACTCTGCCGGCAAATGGGCACGGATGCCGGCGGGATGCGGCAGATTCTAGCATTACCGGATGGCACGAATTTTCGCCTCAAGCCGCTGGCAGCGGCTTTCAAGGCGCAGCCGGAAGCCTTATTCCGTCTCGGCCTGATTGCAGATGCCGTAAACGCCGTTGCCGCCAGATGCGGCGATGTGCCGGCCGGCAGGATATGGTGGCACACGGCCAATGGCGACGCGCCGTTTAACGGCGAGACGCCTATGCGTTTTGTCAGCCAAAGCCGGCCGGAAGCGCTGTTGCAAGCCAATTACGCCATCATGGCGCCGCGTTAAGACGGTTCTCCCACACCTTCCCCCTGCCCCGAATCTTCGCTATGCCTGTCATTCGATGGGTATAGGATTGATTCGATGTCCGATTTGTTACGCGCCGCCAAAAACGCCTCTTATGACGCCAAGGATATCGAAGTCCTGGAAGGGCTGGAGCCGGTGCGTCGCCGCCCGGGCATGTATATCGGCGGCACGGATGAGCGCGCGTTGCACCATTTGGTGGCGGAAGTGTTGGACAATGCCATGGACGAAGCCGTGGCTGGTCATGCCAGCAAGATTGAGCTGACCCTGCGGGCTGATGGCTATGTCACCATCACCGATAACGGCCGCGGCATTCCGGTGGGCGAACACCCTAAATATCCTGGTTCTGGCAAAAGCGCGCTAGAGGTCATTCTGACCGTACTGCATTCCGGCGGCAAATTTTCCGGCAAGATTTATGAAACCTCGGGCGGCCTGAACGGCGTCGGCATTTCGGTCGTCAACGCCTTGGCGGAAGATTTGACAGTGGAGGTCGCGCGCGACAAGCAGCTTTATCGCCAGACCTATGCCCGCGGCGTGCCGCAGACAAAGCTGCAAAATCTGGGAGCGGTCAACCGGCGCGGCACCAGCGTGACGTTCAAGCCCGACCCGGAAATTTTCGGCGCCAAGGCCGCCTTCAAGCCGGCTACGCTGTTCCGCATGGCGCGCTCCAAGGCCTATTTGTTTCGCGGTGTCGCCATTCACTGGTCTTGCCCGCCGGAATTGCTGGAGGACGGCTCGGATATTCCCGCAGCCGCCGTGCTGCATTTCCCCGGCGGCCTTAGCGACTATCTCACCAACGCTATGCAGGAGCGGGCGATGCTCACGGCGCACATATTCGCCGGGCAAGCGGAACTGCCGAGCAGTGGCGGCAAAGTGGAATGGGCGATCGCCTGGCCGGAAGATGGCGAAGGCTTCTGCCATTCCTATTGCAACACCGTGCCGACGCCGCAGGGCGGCACGCACGAGACGGGCTTGCGCGGCGCCTTGCTGCGCGGCATCCGCGCCTATGGCGAGATGACGAGTAACAAGCGCGCCGCCGTAGTTTCCGGCGACGAGATTTTCGGCGATGCCGCCATCATGCTCTCGGTCTTCATCCGCGATCCGCAATTTCAGGGGCAGACCAAAGACCGGCTTTCCAACCCCGAAGCCGTGCGACTGGTTGACCAGGGGGTGAAGGATCATTTCGACCATTGGCTGGCTGCCGACAATGCCGGCAGTCGCGCGCTGCTGGACGCGTTGATCAACCGCGCCGAAGAACGCGCCCGCACCGCGCAGCTGAAAGACATGGCGCGCAAAACCGCCACGCGCCGGCTGCGCCTGCCCGGCAAGCTGGCGGACTGCGCCAACAACAGCGCGGAGAATACGGAGTTATTTTTGGTGGAAGGCGATTCGGCGGGCGGTTCCGCCAAACAGGCGCGTGATCGCAACACGCAGGCCATCCTGCCGCTGCGCGGCAAGATTCTGAACGTCGCTTCCGCGTCTTCCGACAAACAGCGTGCCAATCAGGAACTGGCGGATTTGACGCAGGCTCTGGGTTGCGGCGCCGGCAGCGGCTTCAGCCTCGACAAGCTGCGCTATGAGCGGGTCATCATCATGACGGACGCCGACGTGGACGGCGCGCATATCGCCTCCCTGCTGCTCACCTTCTTTTACCGCGAGATGCCCGGCATCATCGCGGCGGGACGGTTGTTCCTCGCGCAGCCACCGCTTTACCGGATCACGCAAGGCGACAAGTCCGCCTATGCGCGCAACGATGCGCACCGCGAAGAATTGCTGAAATCAATTTTCACCGGCAAAGGCAAAACCGAAACCAGCCGCTTCAAAGGCCTGGGCGAGATGATGCCCGCGCAACTGCGTGACACCACCATGCACCCCGCCAAACGCTCGCTGCTGCGCGTGACCGTGCCGCGCGCGGCCGACCCCGAGCAGGCGGACGACATCAAGACCACGGAAAACCTGGTGGAAAGCCTGATGGGGCGCAAGGCGGAACTGCGCTTCCAATTTATCCAGGACAACGCGCAATTCGCCAAAGATGTGGATGTGTGACCCATGCCGATGACCGAAGCCCAGATGAAGCAATTGACGGCGCAGATCGTCAAACTCCTGCAGGAAAAACGCTATGACAAGGCGGAGCAGTTGGCGCTGAGCAAGCTGGCGCCGGATGAAGACAATGTGCGCGGGCTGCAGATTTTTAGCAGCATCTACCGCGCCACCCAACGTTATGAGGCTTCGGAAGCCTGTTGCCGCCGCGCCCTGTGGCTGAAGCCGGACGATGCCGCCACCCACACCAATTACGGCAATCTGCTGACCGACCTCAACCGGCTGGATGAGGCGGTGTTGCACACCGGTCAGGCCGTGCGGCTTGACCCCAACAACGAAACCATCCTCCGCAACCATATCTGTACGCTGCGGGAAGCCAAGCGCTTCGCGGAGGCCGAACCCTACTGCGACCAGCTACTGACACTGAAGCAGAGCGAGCCCAGCGCGCAATATCTGACTGCGCAGATTTACCTCTACCAAAATAAATACGACCAGGGCTGGCGGCGCTATGAGGAGCGGTTTTACCAACCGCAATATGCCGGCCTGGCCAGGCTGCCGATGCCGTGCTGGCGCGGCGAGAAGAATACGCAGGACAAAAGCCTGCTCATCATCGGCGAGCAAGGCTTCGGCGATATGATGCTGATGACGCGCTTCTTCCCGGAACTGGCGCAACGCTTCAAGCTGGTTTCCTTGCTGTGCAAGCCGGCATTACACCGCTTGTTCGCCAAGCTGCCGGTGCAGCTGCTGACCGAAGGCCAGCCGGTGCCGGACTTGACCAGCTATGATTATTATATTTCCTCCATGTCCATCCCCGACCGGCTGCAGCGCGATTGGACGCAATGGCCGCCCTCGGTGCTGCTGCAGGCGGCGGAAACCGCGCCGTTCAAAATCAAGAAGGACAACCGGCTCAAGGTCGGCATTGTTTGGTCGGGCAGCGTCACTTTCGGCGGCAACGCCAAACGCGCGGTCGGCCTTGAGCGTTTTCTGCAACTAGCAGCCAGTGTGCCGGAAGCGCGCTTCTTCAGCTTCCAAAAAGGCCCAGGCGAGGATGAATTGCGCCGCCACGGCAGTTTCCCAATTATCCCCGTCGGGCATTTGTTCGACGATTTCGCCGCCACCGCAGCCGCTATCCGGCAGATGGATTTGCTCGTGATGACGGATACGTCGCTCGTGCATCTGTGCGGCATCTTCGGCGTGCCGGTGCTCGATCTACTCAACTACCTGCCCTATTGGCTCTACGGCACCGAAGCTAGCACCACGCCGCTTTACAACAGCGTCAGCTTCCTGCGGCAGCAACGCCCCGGCGATTGGGACGACGTCTTCGAGCGCACCGCGCAAATCCTCATCAGCCTAGCCAGCAAAAAACGGGAACGCCCCGGCATGGGCGCCCGCGACATCCTCGGCCACATCCGCGCCAGCCTTGGTGTCCGGTCGCAACTGGCGGAGACGCCTACGCCGCCTGTGCGAAAACGAATTTCTGTTTAATTGCCTATTCTGAAGAAATATTGCGGTACGACTGGTCAAGATGGCCACACTCAGTTTTTTTGCTTCAAACGAACCAACGGCGTGGGCTGGAACTTATTCGCGCCCCAT
>CAZBSB010000017.1:0-19210 GCA_964494535.1 uncultured Rhodospirillales bacterium | reverse complement strand
ACGTTTTTCTAGATATGGCCGCTTGCGGAGGAACTGTTCCGGTCGCCACCAGGGTGCGAGCGGCTCAGAGGCCATTGGCCAGCTTGAACTGCGCCACCGGCTTGCCGAAGCGCGGCTGCTGCTGCAACACCACGCGCTCGAGCGCCGCTATGCGGCCATAATGCGGCGAGTTGGACGTCACGGGTCGGCCATTCACGGCATAGCCATCGCCCGTCAGCCACACCGACGTGCCGCCGCCATTGAACGGGTTGACACGCACGACGACCACACCCTTCTGCGTATTCAGATGCGGCACGGAAACGCTGCCAATCGCAAACACGCGGCTGCGATTGATAGCGCGGGCGAGCTTGCGGCGCGTTACTTCGCGCTTCATCGCCTCAAGCGCCGGACGAATGCCGGCACGGCGGAAAATCGCCTTGGCTTTATGAAAAGCGGGCAGATAAAGACCTTCAGACATAGCCAAACTCATAAGTAAATGTTCTGCCGCTTCTCTGGCACAAAAGCGCAGAAAGCAAAAGCGTTACCTGGCCGCGCCCTGCCGGATGCGGCACTTTTGCTTGCCCCAACCCCAAAACCCAACTATTTTAACCCTATGCAGCTTGAAGACACCCAAAACCCGGACACGGCGGATGACGAAGCCATCGTCATTTACAATGCCGCCGACTTCGCCGGAATGCGCGCCGCCGGCCAGCTGGCCGCCGCGACGCTGGACTTCATCACGCCATTCGTGCTGCCCGGCGTTCGCACGATTGAACTTAACGCGCAGATCGAAAAATTCATCCGCGACCACGGCGCCGTGCCGGCCACCATCGGCTATCGCGGCTATCAACATGCCAGCTGCATCTCGCCCAACCATGTGGTGTGCCACGGCATTCCTGGCGAAAAGGCGCTGGCGGCCGGCGACATCGTGAATATAGATGTCACTGTCATTCTGGATGGCTGGTTCGGCGATACCAGCCGCATGTATTTCGCCGGTGACAAAGTGAGCCTGCGCGCTGCGCGCCTGTGCGACGTGACCTATGAAGCCATGATGCGCGGCATCGCCGCCGTGCGGCCAGGCGCCACCTTGGGCGATATCGGCCACGCCATCCAAAGTTTCGTGGAATCGCATCGCTTTTCTGTCGTACGCGATTTTTGCGGCCACGGTGTTGGCCGGCGTTTCCACATGCCGCCTTCCGTGCTGCATTACGGCCGCCCCGGCACCGGCGCGGTGCTGAAGCCGGGTATGATCTTCACCATCGAGCCGATGGTGAATGCCGGTGGCTATAGCGTGAAAGTGCTGAACGACGGCTGGACGGCGGTGACGAAGGATAAATCCCTCTCCGCGCAATTTGAGCATAGCGTGGGCGTGACGGAGACCGGCGTGGAAATTTTCACCCTCTCGCCCAAGGGCTACACGCAGCCGCCCTATCCCGCTGCATGACGGCAGGCAGGCCGGAAAGAGCCCCGAAGGACGATGCGGCTGAAAAGCCGCATTGGTCAGGCCACCGCGAACGGCTGCGCCAGCGCCTGTTCGCTAACGGCGCCGAGGCGCTGCAGGACTATGAATTGCTGGAGCTGCTGCTCGGCGCGGCCTTGCCGCGGCGCGACGTGAAGCCGCTGGCCAAGAAACTTTTGCATGAATTCAAGGATTTATGGACATTGCTGCACGCGCCGGATCAGCGCTTGCGCGACTCCGGCCTGGGCGAAAGCGCCATCGGCTTGCTGCGCGCCACCGGCGCCATCGCGCTGCGGGCGCAGCGCGGCCAGGTGCTGGAGCGTCCCCTGCTCGGCTCCTGGCAGAAAATCGTGGATTATTGCCGCATGGCGCTGGCGCATGAAAGCAAGGAGCAGTTCCGGTTGCTGTTCATGGACCGGCGCAACCAGCTGCTGCACGACGAGACCATGCAGCGCGGCACGATAGACCACACCCCCGTCTATCCGCGTGAAATCGTGCAGCGGGCGCTGGAGCTGGGCGCCGGCGCGGTCGTGCTGGTGCATAACCACCCTAGCGGCGACCCCACGCCGAGCGCGGCGGATATTGACATGACCAAACGCATCGTCGCCGCCTGCCAGGCGGTGGAGATCACCGTGCATGACCATCTCATCATCGGCCGCGGCAAGGTCACGAGCTTTAAGAATCTGGGATTGCTTTAGGCTTTTGCGACCAGGCGGCAGAAACGCCACAGATTGCAGGCTGTTGCATTAACCATGACAAAAGACCGCTTGATTAAACGGGAAAAATCGCCAATCATGGCCGGAATTTCGGGTTGGCCGAGTGGCTGACAGAATTGCAAAATTTGCTGCCAGGGAGCTTTTGATGACGCGTATTGCCTCGCTTTTTGCCGTTGTGGTGCTGCTGGCGGCCTGCGAATCTCCCACTGTGGCGCAATTCTGGCGCCCTATTGCCGAGCCAAACGTCACCATGACGCTGGAAGACGCGCAGGTGAAGCTGGAATATGACCTCTCGCAATGCCACTGCGGCATCTTCCCGAAGACCGTGCCGCAATCCGTCATGGCCAATATTGACCGTGACCGGCAGCGCCTGAACCAGACCGCCGTGACGACTGACGAGGTTGACGGCCAGTGCCTGGCGCAGCCTTCCCTGGTGGTCGGCGAGTGCATGCGTTCGCGCGGCTGGGAAGTCACCAACTGCTCTGGCCGAATGCCGGTGGCGGGCGGTGGCGCGGTGTGCGCTGGTTATGCGCCCAACGGAGCTTTCCAGTAACCGTTCAGAAGTCTTGGTTGCATGATTCCGCGCTATAGCCGCGCCGAGATGGCGCGCATCTGGGATGCTGACAATCGTTTTCGCATCTGGTTCGAGATCGAGGCTCATGCCTGCGACGCCATGGCGAAGCTGGGACTGATTCCAGCAGCCGCCGCCAAGAATATCCGCGCCAACGGCCGCTGGGACAGCGCGAAGATAGACGAGATTGAAAAGGTCACGCGTCACGACGTGCTGGCCTTCCTGACCAATCTGGCGGAATCCATCGGCGATGATGCGCGCTTCGTCCATCAGGGCATGACCTCCAGCGACGTGCTGGATACTTGCCTAGCCGTGCAACTCACGCAAGCCACGGATATTCTGCTGGCCGACCTGGATGAAGTCTTGGCCGCGCTGCGGCTGCGCGTGGAGATGCATCTGGATACGGTGTGCATCGGCCGCAGCCACGGCATCCATGCCGAGCCGACGAGTTTCGGCCTCAAGCTGGCGGGGCACTATGCCGCCTTCAAACGCGCTCGCGTCCGGCTGCAGCAAGCGCGCGCAGAAATAGCGACCTGCGCGATTTCCGGCCCCGTCGGCACCTTTGCCACCATTGACCCGCGCATCGAGGCGCATGTGGCAGAACAGTTGGGACTGGCGGTGGAGCCGGTTTCTACGCAAGTGATACCCCGCGACCGGCACGCGATGTATTTCGCCACGCTCGGCGTCATCGCCGGCAGTATCGAGAATCTGGCCATTGAAATCCGCCATTTGCAGCGCAGCGAGGTGCGGGAAGCGGAAGAGGCTTTCGCCAAAGGCCAAAAAGGCTCCAGCGCCATGCCACATAAGCGCAATCCGGTGCTGTCGGAAAATCTCACCGGCCTGGCGCGCATCGTGCGCGCCGCCGTCACCCCGGCGCTGGAAAACGTGGCGCTTTGGCATGAGCGGGATATTTCCCACTCCGCCGTGGAGCGCGTCTTCGCGCCGGACGCCACCATCGCGCTCGACTTCGCGCTCAGCCGCCTGGCCGGCGTGATCAAAGGCCTGCTGGTCTATCCTGAACGGATGCGCGAAAACTTGGATTCACTCGGCGGCCTGCATTTCTCGCAGCGTGTGCTGCTGGCGCTGATAGCCGCCGGCATGAGCCGTGAGGACGCCTACGCCGCTACCCAGCGCAACGCGATGCAGGTCTGGCAAAAACTCCAAGCGGGAGAAGCGGCGGATTTTCGCACACAACTTAGCGACGATACAGACGTCACCACCCGCCTTACTTCGACGCAGCTTGACTCCTGCTTCGACCTTGGCTTCTACATCCGCTACGCCAAGGAAATTTGGGCAAGAGTAATTTGATCATATCCACCACCTGTCGCCTGCTACTCAATCAGCCGCAGCTAAAACGGAAACAGAATATCATAGAGCTGTTGTCCGTAGCGCGCTTGTTGGACGTCCATGATGTGGCCGCGGCCGCCGTAGGCGATGCGGGCTTCGGCGATTTGGTCGTAGTTCACGGTATTTTCGGAGCTGATGTCTTCCGGGCGCACCACGCCACTGATTTCCAGCTCGCGCAGATCGTAATTCACCACCATCTGCTGCTTGCCGGTGATAACCAGATTGCCGTTGGGCAGCACCTGGGTGATAGTGGCCGCCACGCGCAGATTGACCTGTTCCTTGCGCCCCACAGAACCCTTGCCGTTGCTGCTGCCGGTTGTGTTTACATCCACCAAATCACCGGCGCCGGCGGCGTCCGGCAGCCATTTCGCCAATTGCTGCTCATAGCCCAGCAGGCCGGCGATTTTGCCGTTCTCCGCGTTGGTGCGTTCGCGCTTGGTCTCGTTCTCCAACTCGGCCTTATCGTTGATGGCGATGACGACGGTCAGAATATCGCCCACCCGCGTGGCGCGTTGGTCGCGGAAAAAAGCGCGCGACCCTGTCTGCCACAATGAATTGGGCTGGCGTGCCGCGGCCGAGAGCGCCGGCATTGGCATATTCACCGGCGTATAACCCACGCGCTGCACTGGATTTTCAATCGGCGCCATCGCCGGCGTCTGGCCAATCTCGCTGACCCGGTCAAGCGCGTTGCAGCCAGTGAGCGCGAGGCCAAGCGCCGCACATATCAACTTCTGACCATGACGATGCTTCATGCCAGTTCTCCTACTCATTGCTGCAGGCTCGCCAGTTGCGGCGCCGCCATGACCTCGACTAGTCCGGGCGCCGTCACCTTCGCCTCGATCACGCGGTTGCTCTGCGTATTGGTCACCCGCACCACCTCGCCCACCGCGCCGTCCTGTAGGGCGCGGCCTTGCGCCGTCAGTTCAAGATTCGCCTGTTTGACGCGCATGGTCACGACCTGGCCGCGCAGCACGACGCGCGGCGGCATCACATCCGCCGGCCGCAGCAGCGATTGCTCTGGCAGCGACCGCCGCAGCGCCATGCCGATAACGGCCTTGCTTTGACGTAAGGCGTCGCCGGCACGTTCTACCGGCAGTTTCATCCATGCCACATCATCCGCGCTGATGGTCGTGCCCGGCGGCAGCGCTGTCTTTAGGGTTGCCACCTCGACCATCGGCACCACCCGGCCGGTCAGGCTGATTTGCTGGAAACTGGGCGTATCCGCCGCCACCAGCAATTCGGCGCGGAAGCGCTGCGCCTGCTGGTCGTAATGCATATCATGAATGGCAAAATCCGGCTTGACGGAAAGCGGCAGATAAATTTCCAGATTGCGCTGATCCAGCATGATCTCCACCAGACCCGTGGCGCCCTGCTGTTGCAACTGGTTTTGCACCGCATCGCGGATAGCCGCCGTCGTGATGCGCTGCCCCTGGCGGGTGATGATGGTTTTATCGGCCAGATTGCTCGCCTGCCAGCTCAGCCCATAACGCCGCGCCAGCTTGCTCAAGACCGAATAATCATAGGTCACGCTGCGGCCGGGCGCGGGCGCGATGGCGATATCCGTATCAGTCTCCGGCGGCAGGCCGGCAAAGACGTCGGATAAACGGATCGTCTCGCGGTCAATCTGCGCTTGCGGCTGCAGCGTCGGCGCCGCCGCCGTTGGCCATGAGGCGGCCAGTAGAGCAAGCAGACAAATGAAGCTAAAACGCATGGGTCAATCCTTTAGCGCAGCTGGTTGAGCGACGACATCATGTCGTCCGCGCTTTTGATGACGCGGGAGTTCATCTCATAGGCGCGTTGCGCGGTGATGAGATTGGTCAGTTCCTGCACGATATCCACGTTCGATTTTTCCAGCGACGCCTGCTGCAATTTGCCGAAGCCGCTGCTGGTTGGGTTGCCGGTGGTGGCGGTGCCGGAAGCCGCGGTTTCGCGCAGCAGATTGTCGCCGATGGATTCAAGTCCGGCTGGATTGGCAAAGGTCGCCAGCTGGATCTGCCCCAGATTGCTAAGCGCCACCTGGCCGTCAATCTTTGCAAAGACCTGGCCGCTATTGTTGATGGTGATGTCTATGGTATCTGCCGGCACAGTGATGCTGGGAATGAGCGGATAACCATCGCTGGTCACAACCTGACCGTTGGCGTCCAACTGCAATGCGCCGTCGCGCGTGTATGACGTGGTGCCGTCCGGCATCTGGATTTGCAGGAAGCCTTTGCCGATGACCGCGACGTCCAGCGAATTGCCGGTGCGGTCAATCGTACCTTGCAGATTGACGCGATAGACGGCGCCGGCCAGCACACCATTGCCCACCTGAATGCCGGTAGGCACCACGGTGCCGGTATCGGAAGATTGCGAACCCGGCCGCCGCAGATTCTCATACAGCAAATCCTTGAACTCGGCGCGCATCCGCTTGAAGCCGCTGGTGGTGATGTTGGCGATGTTGTTGGAGATGACCTCCACATTCAGCTGCTGCGCCAGCATCCCCGTTGCGCCGATACTCATTGCCCGCATATCACGTCTCCCATACTTCCAAAACTGTTACGCTATGCCCACGCGGCCGAGGCTGCGAATGGCATTACGCAGCCGGTCATGCTCGCTTTGCAGCAGCGTCGCCGTCTGCTGATAAGCGCGCACCGCCTCATTCACCCGAATCATCTCCACCACGGCCTTGACGTTCGATTGCTCGACAGCACCCTGCACCACGCGGGTGTCGGTCGCGTCCTCGCCGGCCTGCTTGGTGTCATAGAGACCGTTGCCGACCTCGATCATTGCCTGCTCGTTGGGGAAAGTTTTGACCTGCAGCCGGCCAACCTCGTTGCCATCGGCCAGCAGGCGGCCGCTGGCATCCAGCGAAATTTCCTCCGCTTCGGCCGGAATGGTGATGCTCTGCCCATCGCTGCTCAGCACGGGCAGACCGTCCTGGTTCACCAACTCGCCGTCGCTGTTCATGGTGAAGGAGCCATTGCGCGTGTAGCGCACGCCTTCCGCCGCGCGTATGCCGAAATAGCCAGCGCCTTGCAGCGCGAAATCCAGCTCATTGCCGGTGCGCACCATAGGGCCGGTGGCGGCATCACGCACCGTGGCGCGATCCACGACGAAGTTCAGCTCTTCCTTGAAGGTCGGCTGCAGCTGGTGGGTTTGCAGCAGCATCTGCTGCGCCTTGAAACCTGTCGTGTTGGTGTTGGCTTTGTTGTCCCCAACCCCCTCGACCGTGCGCTGCAAGGCGCTTTGTCGGGACAAGAGTATAAGGCTTGGGGTCTGCATCAATCCTCCTGCCATCCATGGGGATGGTTTGGCCATGCTATGCAGAAACCGTGCCAATATCTAAGTATCTGTTTTTGCTTGATTGTTTGTCATGGCTGTTTGTGCATCCGGCGGCAAAAATGCCGCCGGGGCAGTTTTTGCCTTTGCGCCTACGGGCTTGCCAGAGCGCCGCCGGCAGCGGCAAAGTGCCGGCATGTTGCCTGTTGAATGGAAAATCAGCGACCAGCCGGTGCCTTACCTCGCCGCCATGACCGTCATGGAAGAACGGGTGGCGGGCATTATGGCCGGTGCCGCGCCGGAACTGACTTGGCTGCTGGAACATCCACCGCTCTATACGGCCGGCACCAGCGCCAGTAGTGCTGAGTTGCTGCAGGCCGACCGTTTCCCGGTCTATCAAACCGGCCGCGGCGGCAAGCACACTTATCATGGCCCCGGTCAACGGATTGCCTATGTCATGCAAGACCTCAATGATCGCGGGCGCGATCTGCGGCAACATATCTGGCGGCTGGAGGAATGGTTGATCCGCAGCCTCGCGGAACTTGGCGTTACAGGCGAGCGGCGCGAAGGACGCGTCGGCATTTGGGTCGTTATGCCGAATGGTTCCGAGAAAAAAATCGCCGCTATCGGTGTGCGGGTACGGCGCTGGGTGACTTTTCACGGCATCAGTCTAAATGTGGCGCCGGATTTGGCGCATTTCGCCGGCATCGTGCCTTGTGGCTTAGCCGATTTTGGCGTCACGTCACTTGAGGCCTTGGGCAAAAACCCTGACATGGCGCAAGTTGATGCCGTGCTGCGCAGCACTTTCCCGCAAATTTTCCGGCGCATTGGTTAAGCGCCGTTAACTTCAGCACGGCAATTCACCGCCTCTTTCAAGCTACCACGCTATTCTAGCCCGCGCCCCTGCTATTTTCTTGCATAAACCATGGCATTTAACGGTTTGTTGAAGCGGCTTTCCTAGGATGCAAGGTGGCAAAGCCTCTTTTTGGAAGCGCAACAACCATGACCCATGGGTCGCTGGAACGCCGCAACTCAAAGAGGCGACATCAACCGCGGGGGACGCCGTGCTGAAATTGAACCGGAACCAAGCCACGACGCGCAAGCTGTCGCTGCTCGCCCTGCTGTGTTGCCTGCCCATCGGCGCCGCGCAAGCCGGCATCATCAGTTCGGAAGCGGATGCCGGCACCACCGGCGGCTCGCGGATGCGGAATGACGATCGCATTCTCATCTGGCCGGACGCCGTGCCGACGCCGGGCGGCCCGCTCAGCCCGAGCATCAACCAATGCGTCTCGCTCTATAACCGCACGATGGTGGATTATTTTGTCCCGTGGAAATCGAACGCGGAATGGAATTCGTTCTTGACCGCCCGCGCCAACGGCCAGCTGAACACGCCCAACGGCACAGTGGATGCCGCGCGCTGCTGTGCGCCCGCCGTGGTGGAAGTCTGCGGCGTGCAGGTGCCCGCCGTCAACGGCCAGCCGCCGGAGTTGGACACCAATCTCGGCCAGCGCATTGTCGCGGCGCGCAACGTGCCCGGCGACCCGACGGCGCTTGAGAAATTCGGCGCGACCCTGGACGTGAAGTCCATGCAATCGCAGATCATTTTGAACAATAATCTGATCAATTATGAAGTCACCTATATGTGCAACAATGACGGCAGCTGGGTGAAGACCCGCGAGATCGGTAGCTGCGTGCCGATTGACGGCGCCTGCAACGCACAATATACGACGACACCGATTGACGATTTGCCGGCGCCGGCGCAATGGGCGACCACGCTCTGCGCGCAGGGCAGCATTTTGCATGACCCCAGCGGCACGGGCGCCGGCCCCTTCGTCACCGGCACCGGCCCTTGGACATGGCAGTGCGATGGCACGCCCGGCCGCGCTCCATCTATCTGCAACGCCAGTTATGACGGTTGCACTGCCGAGATTCCTGTTGAGGGCTTCCGCACTTTGCCGCCGGTAGCTGAATTGTGCAAACCTGGCAATACCGCCATCAATATCGCGCCCTTGGTCGGCAACGGCCCATGGGATTGGGAATGCCAGAAGAACGACAACGGTCATATCTCTGTCTGCCATGCCGATTTTGATCCCACCATCGACGGTATGTGCAACCCGGCTTACACTGAGGTGCTGCAAGCCGTCGTACCACTGCTCAAAACTAATCTTTGCCTTGGCCCTGACGGCATGACGCCGGTTGACGCGATGGCCGACGCGAATTGCGACAACCAGTCTTGCACCTGGACGTGCCAAGGCACCAATGGCGGCAACAACACGCCCTGCACCGCCTATCGCCAGCAGGCACCCGGCCAGTGCGGCAGCTTGGCCGGCAACACGCCGATTGATAAACCAAATGACAATGATCCCAATTTGTGCAGTGTCGGCACGCCAACCCCAGTCACAGGCACATCAAATGGCCCGACTTGGGACTGGAGCTGCGTGGGCGCTCCCGACCCGGTGTCAACCGATTGCGCGGCACCTAATGAAGATGCTGAAGTTAACGGTGTATGCGGCTCAGCGGCAGGCGGACTCTTTACCAGCCCGACCCCACCCAATCTGGGCGACCCTAACATGTGCGACAGCGGCACACCGCAAAACCTGCAGTCTACGGATATGGGTGGCGGCGTCACCCAGTGGAGTTGGGAATGTCGCGGTAGCAACGGCGGCGGCGATGACAGCTGCTCCGCCAATCAGATGATCGGTTTTGTCGGTTCGGCTTGCGGCGCGGCACATCGCAGCGTCTTTGCCAGCCCGCCGGTTGCCGGCCTATGCGTGACCGGCAACACCGCCAGCCCGCTAGTGGATATTACCGTGCCTTATGTCGGATGGAGCTGGACGTGCGACGATACGCTGTTCCCAGGCAACCCCGTGAATTGTCGCGCCCGCAGCACCAACCAGCCCATCAATGGCAGCTGCGGCACCGCACAAGGCCAGAATTATGGCAATCTGGCCAGCCCGCCCGGCGCCAGCGCTCTCTGCGCCAATGGTGGCAGCGTGCTGAGCTTCAACTGGCCATCCAACCCGGCTGTTCCGGCGCTGGTCACCTGGGGCTGCGCCGGCCAGAATGGCGGCACGGACACAGCGGCTAACGCGTGTTCGGCTAATTATGTGCCGGCGACGGATGGACAATGCGGTTCGGCTACCAGCTGGACACCAAATTCACTGTCGGTGATCTCTAGCGCCCCGGCCTTCCAGCTGTGCCAGCCGACGGGACAAAGCTTCCCGTCCAACTTCGCGGCGAACTACAACGAGGCGAACCCAGCACTCAGCACGATCACCTGGACGTGCTCGCGCGTCAGCGTCACCGGCCAGCCGGCGAACTGTTCGGCAGCATTTGTGCCGACGCCCCGCAACGGTGTCTGTGGTGTCATTCCGGACAGTTTCGCGACGCGGCCAGCTGACGGCGTGCTCTGCACCACGGGCATACCACAAAATTGGGTGCCGCCGGTGGCCGGCAGCGGCCCCGGCACGGCTACCTGGCAGTGCAACGGCATCTTTGGCGGCGCTAACACCAACTGCTCGCAAACCGGCGTGGAGCACGTCAACCCGACCGGCCAGTGCGGTCAGGCCAACGGCGCCTATGTGCCCGACCGGCCGAACTATAACCTCTGCGCGCCGGGCGGTGGCGCCGCCAGCGCGGTGAGCGGCGATGGCCCCTGGAGCTGGACCTGCGGCGTAGCCGCCGTGCCGTGCCAGGCTTTCCCTTGCACTTTGTGCTCGGGCACCTTGCCTTCTGGCTTGAGTAACCAGACCGTGGGCAGCCCAACCGTCAAGACCATGGGTGCTTGCCAGGTCAGCGGCCGGCCAATCTGGACAGCCTCGGCAGTACTGCAATTATCCAATGACACGCCCGTCAACCTATCCTGGACGGATGATTTCAATGGCGCAGTTAACTTCGATGTCACGCCAATCCCGGCGCCCAACCAATATTGCGCGCCGTGCTTCATGCGGCCGCTTAACCTGAACCCGGCGGTCACGGGCGCGGTGGTGGAGAAAGTGAGTGGCGGCACCTGCCCGAACGGCATCACCACCACGCAATCCATCCTGACCGGCACCGGCGCCTCGCCGTAACCGACAACACGCGGCCAGGCCATCGGCCTGGCCGCGTGAGTTGCATGGATTAGTGTCTCTCGCTAAACTCGCTGTCATTGCGCCGCACACGCGGCTGTGCCTTTATGGCGTAGCGGTAACCGCCGCAGACCAGCCGCACTGACGATACTCTATGAAAATCGCCCTTATCGTAAGCCGTTTTGACCCGTTGGCCGGCGGCCTCGAGCAATGGGCGGCGGCGTTTGCGCGCCACCTTTGCGCCCAAGGTCACGATGTGCATTTGGTCACATTCGCTGCCACGGCGACCGACATTCCCGCGCAATATCATGTCCTGCCCGATCCCAAGTCATTCTTCTCCCGCGCGCGCGCCCTGGCAGCCGGCGCGCGCGCCCTGCAAGCTGATGTAATCTTCGACACGGGCGCCAGTTGGTGCGGCGATGTCTTGCTGCTACCGACCGGTTCGCACCTTATGGCGCATGACCGGGCGTTGGCATCCCAACCTTTGCGGCAACGCCTGCAGGCGGCTCTCAACCCGCGCCTCCAGGCGCAGCGGGTGATGACGGCGCTGTTTGAACGCTATCAGTTGCATAAGGCTCAGCAGATCATCGCGATTGCGCCGATGGTGCGCGATCTGCTCATAGCTATCTATCCGCCCGCGGCGCGGCGCATTCACGTCATCTGTAATGGCGTGGATACCGCCCGCTTCGCGCCGGTAACTATCGCGCCGTTGCGGGCGGCAGCGCGTCAACAATGGCGCTGTGGCGACGCGACCACCTTTTTACTGCTGGCTTATAACCTGCATCTCAAAAACCTGGCCACGGCGCTGGCGGCGCTGGCGCGGCTGGCCGCAGCTGGTCATGATTTACGCCTGCTCGTGGCGGGCGGCGCCGCCACGCCGGAATGGGAAAACCATATAGCGACGCTTGGTTTGACCGGCAAAGTTCATTTCTGTGGCGCGGTGGCGGATACCGTGCCGCTCTTCGCCGCTGCCGATATTCTGCTGCACCCCACGCTGTGGGATGCCTGCAGCCTCGCCGTGCTGGAAGCCATGGCCTGCGGCCTGCCCGCCGTCACCACCATGACCAACGGCATGGCCAGCCTGATGACGCATGGGCATGACGGTTTTATCGCGCAAGACCCGCGCGATGCCGATGAACTTGCCGGTTTGATCATGCCGCTGCTGGACGGCGCGTTGCGCGCCCGCATTGGCCAGGCGGCACGGCAGACAGCCGAACAGCATGACAGCACGACAAACTTCGCCGCTGTCGAAAAAGTTTTGTTGGCCGCCGTCGCATCGCGGCACAGCCGATGACGCCGCCGCTTGTCAGCGTCTTGCTGCCAGTGAAGAACGGCGCCGCCTATCTCGCCGCCGCGCTTGACAGCCTACGCGGGCAAAGTTTCCGTGATTTTGAGTTACTGGTTATTGACGATGCCTCAACCGATGCCACGCCGACCATCCTGGCTGCGGCAGCGCAGGCCGACCCGCGCCTCCGGCTGCTGGCCAACCCTGGCAACGGTCTGGTGGCCGCGCTGAATTTTGGTTTGCGGCAGCTGGCGCCCAGCAGCGCCTATATCGCCCGCATGGATGCCGATGATGTCGCGGAACCGCAGCGGCTGGAACGTCAGCTGACGGCTTTCACCAACCGCCCACAACTGGCCTTGGTCGGCACCGCCTGCCGGCTGATTGATGCCGAGGGGCGCGATAGCGGCCTGCGCCTGTATCCCGAAGAGCCGGCGGCTCTGCGCGCCGCGCTGGCGAAATCCTGCTGCATCGCGCACCCGAGCGTCATGCTTCGTCGTGCGGCTTTGGCCACGCTGGAGCCGTATCGTCCCTGTTTTCTTCATGCCGAGGATTACGATTTGTGGTTACGTTTGGCCGAACGATATGACTGCTGCAATTTGCCGGAGCCACTGCTGAGGTACCGATTGCATGGCGGACAAATCTCCGCCCAACATACGGAACAGCGGATTCTTTCCGCACTGGCCGCGCAGGCGCTGGCCACGTATCGCCGGACACAAGCTGGCGCTGAGCCAGTGTTGCCGGCGCGCGCCGATCGTGCCTTGTTGCAAGCCGCCGGCTGGACGCCGAAGCAAATTGCGGAGGCTATCGCCCGCCGTGCCATGGGTGCGGCCTATGACGCCATGGCGCAACGCCGCCCCCGCGATGCGCGCCATGCCTTACGTGTCGCGCTCGATGAGCCGCGGGCGCCCTGGCGCGCGCGGTTGCGCGCCTTGCTGGCCTGGGTGCAAAGCTATGCAGCTTAGGCGATGTTGGATACCGCGCCGGCGTCATCCAGCGCCACCCGAAAGACTTCTTCGGCAACATTGTTCCAGGTGCGCAAGCTGAACTCCTGACGGATTTTTTCTTCCCAGCCGCGCACCACCTCCGGCTGCTCGATCCAGCGGCGCAGCATCGCTTCCCACGCGGCGACGTCTTGCGGGTCTAAGCATGGCGCCAGATTGCCGGCCACCTCTGGCAAAGAACCACCGTTTGAACACAGCACCGCCTTGCCGCGCGCGAAGGCCTCAATGACCGGCAGGCCAAACCCCTCCGACCGCGACGGGTAGACGCAGAAGGCCGCGTCCGTCATAAGCGCGGCCAGCAGGGCGTCATCAGCCTTAGTGAAATGCCGCACCCGCCCGCCGGACGCCAGCGCGGCGATGGCCTGCATCTCATTTTCGACCTGCCAACCCTGGCGCCCGACCAACACCAGGTGGAAATCGCGCGCTTCCAGTATGCCAGCGGCTGCCAGCTTTTGCCAAACCTCCAGCAGCATGGCGTGGCCTTTGCGCGGCTCAATCGTGCTGACGAACAACGCATAATGCCCGGCGCGCAATCCTGGCGGCAAAGCCGCGGCCGGCGCCGGCACGGGTGGGGCGCTGCCCAACGGCACCAGCTGCAGCGACCGCAACGCAATGCCGTTGGTGCTGCAATAATCCCGCACGTCGCGCGCCACCGCCTGGGAATTGACGATCACGACATCCGCGAGAGCGAACATCTGCCGCCAATGCCGCTCAAACAGCGCGGCATCCGGAGCGGGAAACCATTCAGGATGGGTGATGGGCAAAATATCGTAGCACATTGTCGCCAGCCGGAAACCGTGCCGCGCCTGCAGCCGGCCAAGCTGTGCGACATCTTTATGATACCAGTCGGCGCCCGCCATCAACACCGTGTCGCCGCCCTGCGGGGCTAAACTCTCTCCCAACGCCAAATCTTTCGGCACGACTGCCAGGCGCTGCCCTGCCGCGCCAAGCAGCGGAAATCCATGCGTCCGGCGGACAGACAAGATGAGCCGCTGTAACTTGTCGCAGAGCCTGGCCGTCAGCCGATTGCGTGTTGTCAGCCGGCGATACTCCAGTACCATCACCAAGCCGTGCCGTCCCGGCACCCAGCGCCGCCAGCCGCGACGCGGCGCGGTCGGTTGCAAGCTGGAAGAATCAATCATCCCGTCAAAACCTGCGATGACCGGCTGAAATTCCGGTCGCACGACGCGAAACACGCCCTGGCTCAAATCAAAAACGCTGAACGTCGCCGGCGCCGCGCCGCGCCGCGCATGTTGCGCCAGCTCATGCTCCACACGCACTATACCGACCGCCCCGCCAGTCCAACGCGCTAGGGTGGAAATATCGAGAATGAGGCGGCTCATCCGTCACGCAAGGCTTGGCGCCATACTGTCATCAGCCCGTCCACCGTCTGCCGCCATGAAAACGCGGCAGCGCGCCGCTGCCCGGCGGCCGCCCACGCCGCGCGCGCCGCATCATCCTCCAGCAGAAGGCGCAGCCTGTCGCAAATGGCTTCAACATCCTGCGGATCAACCTGCAAAGCGCCGTCGCCGGCCACTTCGCCGGTCGCGGTGTTGTTGGACGCCAACACGGCGACGCCGGCCGCCATGGCTTCTACTACCGGCAATCCGAAACCTTCATAAAGGCTGACATAGGCATAAACGCGGCAGCGCGCTGTAAGCGCCGGCAAATCCGCCTCCGGCACATGACCGAGCCGCCGCACCTCCCCCGCCGCGATCGCCGCCCCGGCTTGGCTCAGCACCCTGTCCCAACCTTTGCCGCCGGCGATGAGCAGCGGATAACGCCGTCGCAGCGGAGCAGGCAGCACCTGATGCGCCGCGACCAGGCGGTCGAGATTCTTGCGCGGCTCCAGCGTCGCCACCGTTAGAATATATTCTTGATCGGCCACGCCGTAACGCTGCAGCACCGGCGCCGCCGCCTCGGCATTCATGGGCACGAATTGCGCCGCCGCCGCTTCATGCACCACATCCAGCCGCGCGCGCGAGATACCCAAGTAGCGCATCGCTTCCTGCGCCGTGAATTCGGATACGGCGACGAAGCGCGTGGTCTGGCGCTGCAGGCGCGGCAGATTGCGCTCGATCCAGCGCAGCCGGTTGGCAGGATGCAGCGTCGCATCGAAGCGGAACGACAGATCATTGATCGTCGTTACCGTTACGCCGTCAAAGGGTGCGGGAATTAGATTGGGTTCGTGGTAGAGGACGGGGTTGCCGCCGCGCCCGAACTGCGCCGTCACCTGCCGTCCGGTCAGTCGTCGGCGTCGCGCATTATTGAGGCGATGCAATGCCGGCACCCGCGCCGCCAACTCGCGCGCTGTCGCCAGCGCGGGGAAGCGTCGCATCGCGCCCGCACTGGACGAAGATGCGGTTTCCAGCAACGCCTTGTCCTGCACCTGGCCGGACAGCAGCAACGCGAAATCCACCACATCCTGCCGCGCTGCCAGCTGGCGCGCAATCTCGCGCGTCAGACGCCCGATGCCGGAAACAGGGAGCAGCAGGCTGTCGGCGCCGAGCAGTAGATTGAATTCCCGCGCATCAAGGCCTGCTGCCACTTTCATCACGCCGTTGTGATTTGATTTAGTTCTTGCTCTTGTCCACCAGTTTGTTCTTGGCGATCCAGGGCATCATGGCGCGTAGTTTGGCGCCGGTTTCCTCGATGGGATGCTCGGCGGCGCGGCGGCGCATGGCTTTGAAGCTCGGCTGGCCGGCTTGGCATTCCAGCATCCAATCGCGGGCGAACTGGCCGGACTGAATCTCGGCCAGGATTTTCTTCATTTCCTTTTTGGTCTCTTCCGTCACCAGGCGCGGACCGCGCGTATAATCGCCATATTCCGCCGTGTTGGAGATGGAATAGCGCATATTGGCCACGCCGCCTTCATACATCAGGTCAACGATCAGCTTGACCTCGTGCAGACATTCGAAATAAGCCATCTCCGGCGCATAGCCGGCTTCCGTCAGCGTCTCATAACCTGCTGTGATTAGGGCAGTCAGACCGCCGCACAGCACGCTTTGCTCGCCGAACAAATCCGTCTCGCATTCCTCGCGGAAGCTGGTCTTGATGATGCCGCTCTTGCCGCCGCCGATGGCGGAAGCATAAGCCAGCGCGATCTTCTCCGCCTCGCCGGTCGCGTTCTGGTTGACGGCGATGAGGCACGGCACGCCGCCGCCCTTGAGGTATTCGCCGCGCACCGTGTGGCCAGGGCCTTTGGGCGCCACCATGAACACGTCCAAATCCTGGCGCGGCTCGATGAGGTTGAAATGGATATTCAAGCCGTGCGCGAAAGCCAGCGCCGCGCCTGGGCGCAGCTTGTCCTTCAATTCCGCCTTATAAAGCGCCGCCTGTTGTTCATCCGGCGTCAAAATCATCACCACGTCGGCGGTGGCGGCGCCTTCGGCCGGTGTCACCACCTTGAATTGCAGGCTTTCCGCCTTCACGGCGCTGGTACTGCCGGGACGCAGCGCGATGGTCACGTCGCGCACGCCGCTGTCGCGCAGATTCTGTGCGTGGGCATGACCCTGGCTGCCATAGCCGACGACGCAGACCTTCTTGTTCTTGATGAGGTTAAGGTCGGCGTCCTTGTCGTAAAACACTTCCATTGCGGTTCTCCTGGTTACGATATACGGGTTATTGGCGTTGTTTGAGATAATCGGCGCCGCGGCTCATGCCGGCCACGCCGGTGCGGACGATTTCCACCATGCCGATG
This sequence comes from uncultured Rhodospirillales bacterium, assembly GCA_964494535.1. GTDB lineage: Bacteria > Pseudomonadota > Alphaproteobacteria > UBA9219 > RFNS01 > JAGOHT01. Next base: position 1,827 of record CAZBSB010000017.1, on the reverse strand, counting down.
GGCTGCATGAGAGCGATGAAACTATCAATCTTGCCGCTGTTGCCGGTGATTTCCAACACCAGTGATTCGGTGGTGGCGTCAATGATGCGGGCGCGGAACACTTCCGAAAGGCGCATGGCCTCAATCCGCTCCATGCCCTTGTTGACCACTTTGATCAGCGCCAATTCGCGCTCCACATGGTCGCCGGCCGTCGTCATATCCACGACATTCCGCACCGGTACCAGGCGCCCGAGTTGCGCGCAGATTTGCGCAATGACTTCCGGCGGGCCGGAAGTGGCGATCGTGATGCGTGACTGCGCTGAGGCCGTATCCACCGCCGCGACCGTCAGGCTTTCGATATTGTAGCCCCGGCCGGAAAACAGCCCCACGACGCGCGCCAACACGCCCGGCTCATCATCCACCAGCAAGGCGAGGCAGTGGCGTTCATGCTTCTGTGTGATCATATCAGCGCCATGCCTTCCACCGGCGTGGCTTGCGCCGCCGGCGCTTTTTCAATCTCGTCCGCCAAAATCATCTCATTGTGTCCCTTGCCACCCGGAATCATCGGGAAGCAATTTTCCTTGGGGTCAACCAGCACATCCACGATGCAGGGGCGGTCTTTGACCTTCAGCATCGCCTTGATGACGCCATCCACCTCGTCGGGCTTCGTAGCCCGCAGTCCGACGCCGCCATAGGCTTCCGCCAGCTTGATGAAATCCGGCAGCGCTTCGGAATAGCTTTGCGAATAGCGGCCGCCATGGATGAGTTCCTGCCACTGGCGCACCATGCCCATCCACTGATTGTTGATGATGAAAATCTTGACCGGCAGCCGGTATTGCACCGCCGTCGCCATTTCCTGAATATTCATCTGGATGGAGGCTTCGCCCGCCACGTCGATCACCAGCGCGTCAGGGTTGGCGATCTGGGCGCCGATGGCGGCCGGAAAGCCGTAACCCATCGTGCCAAGCCCACCGGATGTGAGCCACTGGTGCGGCCTGTCAAAGGACAGGTACTGCGCCGCCCACATCTGGTGCTGCCCCACCTCGGTGGTGATGATGGTGTTCTTGCCCGCCGTCAGCGCCTGCAGCCGCTGCAGCGCATATTGCGGCTTGATGATGTCCTGCGCCGGCTTGTATTTCAGGCAATCGCGCTGGCGCCATTGGTCAATCTGCGCCCACCAGGCCTTGACCTCCGGTTTGGCTTTCGGCGCTTTAGCCCTCCACAATTTCAACATGGCGGCCAGAGTTTCTTCCGCGTCGCCGATCACCGGAATATCCACCAGCACGCTTTTGTTGATGGAACTGGGGTCAATATCCACATGAATTTTCTTGGAGCTGGGAGAAAAGGCGCTGATCTTGCCGGTCACGCGGTCGTCAAAGCGCGCGCCGATATTGATCATGACGTCGCAGCCATGCATGGCGAGATTGGCCTCATAGGTGCCATGCATCCCCAACATGCCGACGAATTGCTTGTCGCTCATGGGATAGCCGCCCAGCCCCATCAAGGTGCTGGTGATCGGGAAGCCGGTGAGCTGCACCAGCTCGGTCAGCAGTTTCGCCGCCTTGGCGCCGGCATTGATGACGCCGCCGCCGGTATAGAAAATCGGCCGCTTGGCGCCGGCCATCAGCGCCACCGCCGCCTCGACTTGCTTGGCGTCCGGCACGCGGCGCGGCTGATAATGGCTGGGCGTCGCCTGCTTGGGCTTTACATAAGCGCCGGAAGCGAATTGCACGTCTTTCGGAATATCCACCAGCACGGGACCTGGCCGGCCGGTGCGGGCAATGCCAAAGGCTTCGTGCAGCACACCCGCCAGCCGGTTCACGTCGCGCACCAAGTAATTATGCTTGG
>CAZBSB010000016.1:13092-19751 GCA_964494535.1 uncultured Rhodospirillales bacterium | reverse complement strand
CTAACCCCTCCCCTGACCCCTCCCACAAGGGGAGGGGAAAGTAGTATGGCGGGTTCTGCGACACTGCATGAAGTTTCTATGATCTTCGCCACAAAGTCATCCTGATGCCAGTCGGCTACCGTGAAACTGGAGCGTAGCGCGAGGCCTAGTGTGGCGGCGTTGGCAGCGGCTTGAGCAACGGCTTCCGACGCCTTGTCAACGCCCAGCCCTATAGCATTCGGATACTCATGCAGCACGCTCAGCAACAAACAGCCGCTGCCGGTGCCGAGGTCCAGCACGCGCAGTGGTGTCTGTCTGTCGGGGAAACATTCCAGCGCCGCTGCAATCAGTGTCTCGCTGTCCGGGCGCGGCACCAAGGTGGCGGCGTTGAGTGCGAAATTCAGTCCCCAAAATTCCTTGCGGCCGAGAATGCGCGCCAAGGGTTCTCCCGCGGCGCGACGTTTGTGCGCCGTTGTCAGGCGCTCATGCTCGTTGTCCGACAAGGCGCGTTCGCCTTGCGTGAGCAGCGCAGCGCGATCCATGTCTAGCATACCGGCCAGCAGCGCCCGCGCTTCGCGCTGTGGCTCGTCCAGCCCTGCGGCGCGCAGTGTTTGCGTGGCGTGGGCGATAAACTCAGACAAACTGGGCAAGGCGCTCCGCCTCGTCGTGGGAGAGCAGCGGCTCGATAATCTCGTCCAGCGCGTCGCCGCTGACGATGCTGTCTATTTTATATAGCGTGAGTTCGATGCGGTGGTCGCTCACGCGTCCCTGCGGAAAATTATAGGTGCGGATGCGCTCTGACCGGTCGCCCGTGCCCACCTGGCCTTTGCGGTCGGCGGCGCGCGCGCTGTCTTTGCTGGTGCGCTCAATGTCATACAATTTGGCGCGCAGCATGGTCATGGCGCGGGCGCGGTTCTTGTGCTGCGACCGTTCATCCTGGCACGCCACGACGATACCGCTGGGGATATGCGTGATGCGCACGGCGCTCTCGGTTTTGTTCACATGCTGCCCGCCGGCGCCGGAGGCGCGGAACACGTCCATCTGCAAATCTTTTTCGTCAATCTGAATGTCCACCTCTTCCGCTTCCGGCAGCACCGCCACCGTGGCGGTGGAGGTGTGGACGCGACCTGACGCCTCCGTCTGCGGCACGCGCTGCACGCGGTGCACGCCGGACTCGAATTTCAGACGCGCAAACACACCGTGGCCGGTGATGCTGGCCACGGCCTCTTTCATGCCGCCGATATCGGATTCGGAAAGCGACAACACCTCAAACCCCCAGCCATGCAGTGCGGCATAGCGCCGATACATGCCGAACAGTGCTGCGGCAAACAGCGCCGCTTCCTCGCCGCCGGTGCCGGCGCGCACTTCCAAAATGGCGCTGCGCGCATCCGCCTCGTCCTTCGGCAGCAGCAGGCGGAGCAGATTTTTTTCGAGATCGGGCAGCTTCTCTTTCAGCGCCTGAAGTTCGCTTTCCGCCAGCGCTTTCATTTCCGGGTCGCCGCGCAGCACCTCCAGCTCCTGCTTTTCGCGCTGCGCGTCCTGCCAGGCGGCCACAGCCGAGGCCACCGGCTCCAACTCGGCATATTCCTTGGACAATTTGGTGAATTGCGCGGCGGCGACATTCGGTTGCGCGAGGTGGTGCTTCAGCTCCTCAAACCGTTCCGTCACCCGCGCCAGTGCTTCGGCGGGAATCATATTGGCATCTACTCCGCCGCTTCGGCGGCGTGCTTATGGGCTTCAATCTCGGCCGCGCGCTTTTCAACCAGGCCGACGAGGTGGCTGACGATATCTTCATCTTTCAACCGGTGGTCGGGCTGGCCTTTGATATAAACCTGGTGCGTGCCCTTGCCGCCGCCGGTGAAACCAATATCGGTCATCAAGGCCTCGCCCGGGCCGTTGACCACACAGCCGATGACCGAGACGGTGAGCGGCGTGGTGATATGCGCCAGCCGTTCTTCCAGCACTTCCACCGTCTTGATGACGTTGAAATTCTGTCGCGCGCAGCTGGGGCAGGAAATCACGGTCACGCCGCGGCGCCGCAGCCCCAGCGATTTCAGCATCTCGAAGCCGACGCGCACTTCTTCCTCCGGCTCGGCGGAGAGCGAGACGCGGATGGTGTCGCCGATGCCCGACCAGAGCAGCATCCCCATGCCGATGGAGCTTTTCACCGTGCCGGCGCGCAAGCCGCCGGCTTCGGTGACGCCGACATGCAGCGGATAATCGCAGGCACCGGCCAGCCCTTGATAAGCGGCGACGGCCAGGAAAGCGTCCGACGCTTTCACGCTGATTTTGAAATTGAAGAAGTCATTGTCTTCGAGAATCTTCGCGTGGCCGAGCGCGCTTTCGATCATCGCGTCCGGGCACGGCTCGCCGTATTTTTCCAGCAATTCCTGTTCCAGCGAGCCGGCATTGACGCCGATGCGCATCGAGCAGCCATGATCCTTCGCCGCTTTGATTACTTCCCGCACACGGTCGGCGGAGCCGATATTGCCGGGGTTGATGCGCAGACAAGCGGCGCCGTTTTGCGCCGCCTCAATGCCGCGCTTATAGTGGAAATGAATGTCCGCAACGATGGGCACATCAACCTGCGGCACAATTTGCTTGAGCGCCGCCGAGGATTCCTCGTCCGGACAAGACACGCGCACGATATCGGCGCCGGCCGCGGCACAGCGCTGGATTTGCGCCACCGTGGCCGCCACGTCAGTGGTCAGCGTGTTGGTCATGGTCTGGACGCTGATGGGCGCGTCGCCACCCACCGGCACCTTGCCCACCATGACCTGGCGGCACTTGCGCCGCTCGATGGTGCGCCAGGGGCGGATATGGTGAATGTCGCTATGGTCGCCGCTCATACTGTCCTCGCTGCCCGTCTTGCGTTGCGCGCAATCTATCCCTCGCTCCCCCCAAAGCCAAGCCTATAGCGCTGTTTTACCGCGACAAAGCGCCCCTGCGGCAGTCTGTCGGCTTGCCTCGGGGGCGGCTTTGCTGCAGTGCCGAAGACACATTGGCAACAACATATTGAAGAGAAAGGATTTCGACGGCGATTTTGCTGGCCAGCAGCCGGGTTTTTGTGATGTCATCCAGTGTTGGTTCGATTCGTTGGATGCGATGTTTCATGGTTTACGTGACATTGTACCTCCCCAAGCGCAGGCCGCAGGCTTCGCGCCACCCCTGACTTCCCTGCAAAATGCCGGCCGCAACGGCCAGCCGAGTCTGGACGCCGTGGCTACGGCCTTGTGGCTGGCGCGGGATGAACTGACCGCTCGCGACCTTTCTCGCACCCTGACACAGCTGTCCGGCCGCCCGGTGCTGGTGGTTGACCTGGCGGCCATGCCACACGCGCCGACCACCCGCTCCACCGGCAACCACACGGAGGCGAACTTCACCCGCGACCAGCTGGGCGAGCGGGCGCGCTATCTGGCGCGGGAAGCGCGAGAGACGCTGCCCGAAGCGCAGCCGCTGTGGCAGAAATGGAAGTGGCGCAGCGTTTCCGCCAAAATCTGCGCGCCGAATGTGGATGAATTGACGGTCAAAGGCGGGCCGGCGGCGGATATCGCTGCCGCACTGCAACTGCCATCGCGGCTGGTTGGCGACGCGTGGGACAAGGCAGCGGTGATTTTCGCGCCCGACCGGCGCTGGACGGTGCAGCAAGAATGGGCGAACATCACCGGGCTGGGCGGCCGGTTGGAGCGCCACCCTGTCGGCGACAGTGTCCGCACCTATCTTAGCGGCCATGAAACCGCGCATGTGTTGCAGCGGCGCCAGGGCTTGGATCAGACCAATGCCAGCGCCGCGCAGCAGAACCTGGCCAAATGGGTCATCGAATATGATGCCGACAAAATGGAGGTTGACGGTCTGCGCCAGTTGGGACGGCGGCTGAAGCAGCAGTCGGTGCGCGAAGGCTTACAGGGCGAAGCCCTGGCTGAAAACCGTCAGCAGCGGCAAGAATTGCTGGAAAACGCCATGGGCATCAAGCATATGCGCGCTATCAACGGCTTTCTTTATGCCACGCCGCAATATTGGGTGGCGCTGGCGCTGGATAACCCAAAGCAACTTGGCTTGCAGTCAGAGCCGCGCAACTGCGATGATAAAGCCGCCGTGCAGGATTATACGCACTCGGTGAAAAAGGCGGCGGAAAAAAGTTTTCTGGCCGGGTATGAATTGCGCTGGCGGGTGGCGGCGCAGCTGGAAGGCAGGCCGCTGACAGAAGATTCGGCGACGCTGCAGGCGAAAATCAAAGATTGGCGTGACAATCCTGGGCCGGCGCAGCCCAACACGGCGCGGTGGGAGTTGAACTACTGGTTCAGCGATATTCTCAGTCGTGACAAGAATGCCAAATCGCCGGACGAGCCGAAAAAGAACTTCTATTGGGGGGCAGCCAACGACGTGACGCAGGCCATTCCCGCGCTGCGCCAGGTCATGGCCGGCGGCGCCATCACCGATCCGCTCACCCGCCGCAACGGCGAACTCGTGCTGCAAGCCGCGGAATTTTTCGTGCCGAGCTTGAAGGTGGCGCCGTCGCCGGCTCAGCCGTCGCGCCAGGCGCCAGCCCAGACCGCAGCATTATCGCCCGCCGCTTAAACGCATCACCGCGCCGTGCCCAACAACGCGGATCAGTTGCCACTCGTCGGTGCTGGTGCGCGTATAGCCGTATTTCATGCTTCTATTTTGCGAGAGACATTTGCGAAACACAAGTTGTTGATATGGCTGGGCGAAATTTTCCTCGCAAAACTTACCCTTTCTGCAACAGATAGCCCCTTGTTCGATGGCCGCGCCAGCGAACAAAAAAAGGTCGCCCCCTCGTCCCGATGCGCTCGGCGCACCCTCTGAACTGCGCGGGGTCAAGGCTTGCGTAGCAACCGCGCAGCGGCTTGGCCTTGATGCCGCACAAGCAGGGCAGGGGGTAAGTTGAACGCTTGAGGGTAGAGGCAAAGACTCGGCGGCTCTGCCGCCGCTATTTGTCGGCCAGCCCTTGCAAGGTTTTCCGGTGCCGCTCGATGAAAGCCGCGATGCGCTGGCTCACCGGCTCAGGCGTCTGCATCAAGTCATGAAAGTATTAGCAGGAAATTAACCTTGAAATGGAGAGAAGCCATGACCTACAAAACATAGGACGTTATGAAAGTGAGCAAATGAATACTGAGAGCATTGCTGAACGTTTCAAAGACGCTAAAGCCTTGGTGCTGGATGTTGTCACACTGCCTTTACGCTCACCTGCGGCGCTCTTTGGTGCTATTCGCAGCGGCTGGAATGGAATAGAAAAGCCGCAAAATCCGGTTGTAGCGGCTGCTGTGGTTGTCGGCTTCGAGGCTTTCAAGGCTGGCATTGGTGCGACGGCGCTTATTGTTAGCAGCCCAGGTGAAGCCTTGCTGTGGGCTGCAGGAACCAGTCTGGCAATGACCGCCGGAACGGCGGCGTCTGTTTTCCCCGTTGGTCAAGACATCATGCCTCGAACTGCGGCGCGGAATGCTAGGTTGCAGCCGAGCTTGGCGACCTAAAAACAAGCTCCTTGGTTACTTCTCGGCCAATCCCCGCAACGTCTTTCTGTGCCGCTCGATGAAGCGGGCAATGCGCTCGCTCTCCGGCTCTGGCGTCTGCATCGGCTGGCGGCAGTCGCCGCAGAGAAGGGGCGACGGTTCGAGCGCATAGGCTTCGTTGCCACACTTGGGGCAAACGCGCTGCGCGAGTTGCAGGGCGTGCTGCACTTCGGCCGCGACTTCCTGGCGGCCTGCATAGTGTTCGCCGCTTTTCGCGGCCGCCGGCAAAGTCCACTCGGATGCCATGATGCGCCAGATGTTGGACGGCGCTATCCCAGCTGGCGCAACGGTGACCGCTGGCAGGAAGGCTCAACTGAACCGTAATAAGCAAAAAATATCCGCGGCGTTAAAACTGATGAGTTCAGCAGGCTGGCCAACTAAGTCACGGCTGATCATCGTGTCAGCATATGGAAGCGCCTCTTTTAACCTGGCGCATCTCTGGCCGGATTACATGCCGCCATTTTGCAACAGACAGCTGCGACACGCAAAGGCTTGATTTCAAAGCCCGCCGAAACTGTCGCAAAACTTATAAATTTTGCGGCAGTTTCTACACTGTTTGAAATTAAGGGTTTGTGTGTGCAAATGCCTGTGCAAAATGCCGGCATGAAATTTCGCTAGCGCACGCCTCGACCGACAAACAGAACTCCGCCTTGGTGCTAGCAACCTTGAAATAGGACGACTCCCAACACGATGGACGGATTCTATGCCGCTATCTTAGAGAAAAAATGAGTGGCTGGAATTGACACTACATTTTTTCGTTCAAATGTATCAAACGCTTCGCGCAGACCTGCCAACGCGCCAATCAACTTCATCGGTATTGCCTCTATCCGCCTCATCCAACTCTTGTTAGACTTTTTCAGAACAATCGAATTTATCAGCATCAGAGGGTGGGAAATGTCGGCAACGGTCAAAGAATTGCGGCTAGACGAGTATGAAATTGACGGGGCAATCATCTCATTACGGGAACGCAACCAAATAATCTACACAGCCGGGAGTAGTATCGTCCATTTGATCACGGAGACACTTGTTAAAACAGGTGAAGGCGGAAAGAGGCAGTTTGGCGACGCCGTTCGGTTAAGTCAAAAACTGCGTTGGGACGACGGCACACCCATTGAACCGTCAGACATAGAGAGCATCCGGGCGCATCTG
>CAZBSB010000016.1:11092-13082 GCA_964494535.1 uncultured Rhodospirillales bacterium | reverse complement strand
CTGGCGGCTGTAAATCTGTTTAGGAAAGGCTGGCTTGAAATAGAGTAAAGCACGCTTTCTGACAGATTCGCCCGCTTACCACGTGGCAAAGAGTTAGGCTCTGCAGGCTGCAGGTTGCTACTTTGAAAAGTTAGTGGCGGTGCATACGGCACGGCGTTAAGAAAATCTTTGTATTTCTTCAATCTTTGTTCGCGTAATTTAGGCGGCTAGGGTTGCCGCCCGCTCGCCTTCGTTGTCCGTTTTTTCGCCGCAAGTCATTGTTATAAGGGATTATTTCCATGCCGCAGCCGGTTCGCATCGCTCCGTCCATTCTGTCGGCTGATTTTGCGCGCCTGGGCGAGGAAGTGCGTGCCGTGGACGCGGCCGGCGCCGACTATATTCATATTGACGTGATGGACGGGCATTTCGTGCCCAATCTGACCATAGGCCCCGACGTGGTGAAGGCGCTGCGGCCGCACAGCCAGAAGATTTTCGACGTGCATTTGATGATCGCGCCCGTTGACCCGTTCATCGCCGCCTTCGCCCAGGCCGGCGCCGACATCATCACCGTGCATCCGGAGTCAGGCCCGCATCTGCACCGCACCTTGCAGCTGATTTTGGCGCAGGGCAAGAAGGCCGGCGTCTCGCTCAACCCCGCCACGCCGCTCAGCGTGCTTGACCATGTGTGGAACGAGCTTGACCTCGTGCTGGTGATGTCAGTCAATCCCGGCTTCGGCGGGCAGAAATTTATCCCCGAAGCGTTGGAAAAAATCAAAGTCCTTCGTCAACACATAGACAAGCTGGGCAAGCCGATTGACCTGGAAGTGGATGGCGGCATCAACGTGACCACCGCGCCGCAAGTCATCGCGGCGGGTGCCGATGTGCTGGTGGCCGGCACCGCGAGCTTTAATGGCGGCAAAACGCATTATGCCGACAATATCTCCCGCCTGCGGGGCGGCTGAACCCCATGGGCATTCGGCCGCAGAAATTGTGGGATCAAGTGCGGAGCGGCGCCGCCGCCGTCACTTATGGCAATCCGCTCTATCATTTGATGCTGCAGGGCGACGTGCCGGCCGCGCTCACTTTCCTGCCGCAGCCGCTGCAGGCCGGCAATGCCGGGCGCGGCGAAGAGCTGCTGCAGGCGCGCTTCAATTTCGGCGGCGAGGTGGCGGCGGCCTGGCCGCCGCCCTGGCAGCCGCAGCAAGCGAGCCAAGCCTGGCGCGAAGCCTTGCACGGCTTTGGCTGGCTGCATGATCTGCGCGCCGAAGGCTCGGCACAAGCGCAACAAGCCGGCGTGGCGATGATCGCGGACTGGCTGGAGGGGCAGGACAGATGGCAACATGCCAGTTGGTCAGCGCCCGTGCTGGGCGCGCGGCTGGCCGCCTGGCTTGGCAATGCGCGCTTCCTGCTGCCGGCGATGGAGCCGGGCTTGCAAGCGCGGCTCATTACCAGCATTGCGCGGCAGGCGCGGCATCTGGCGCGGCTGGTGCCGGGCGGCATGAGCGGACTGGAGGCGATCGCGGTCTATCAGGGCTTGATTTATGCCGCGCTGAACTTGCCGGATGATGGGCCGAAACATGTGGCGCTGGCGCTCAGCCTGCTATGCCGCCAGCTGAATGACGATATCTTGCCGGATGGCGGCCATCGCTGCCGTGCGCCGCTGCCGATGCTCGACGCGCTGACGCGGCTGCTGGACATCCGCGCGGCGCTGGCGAACCAACAAATCGCCAGCCCGCCGGAGCTGGACTGGGCGGTGAAGCAAATGGTGCCGGCGCTGCGCAGCCTGCGGCACGGCGATGGCGGCTTCGCGCTGTTCCATGGCGGAGCGGCCGGCGCGCCGCCGCAGATTGACCGTGTGCTGGAAAACAGCCAGGTGCGGAGCCGCGGCGGCAAATCGCTGCCGCATTCCGGTTATGAACGATTGCAGGCGGGACGCTGCCTGCTGCTGTGCGACAGTGCGCTACCGCCGCCACGCGGGCATGATGCTTTTGCTCACGCCGGTCTACTCAGC
>CAZBSB010000016.1:0-11082 GCA_964494535.1 uncultured Rhodospirillales bacterium | reverse complement strand
GGGCGCGACCGCATCATCACCAATTGCGGCGGCGGCATGATTTGGGGCGAATGGCGCCAGGCGCTGGCGGCCACAGCGGCGCATAGCACGCTGCAGGTGGCGGACACCAACGCGGCCGACGTGCGGCCGGAAGGCGGGCTCGGCCGCCGGCCGCGCCAGGTGACGGCGCGCAGCTATGCGCTCGATCAAGTGCAGACCATCGAAGCCACGCATGACGGCTATCGCGAGGCCTTCGGGTTAATCCATGAACGCAAGCTGGCGCTGGCCGGCGACGGCAGCTGGCTGCGCGGGCAAGATGTGCTGCACGGGCCCGGCGTCTATCCCTACATGCTGCGTTTTCATCTGCACCCAGGGATGCAATGCAGCCTGCTGCAGAACGGCCAGGCCGCGCTACTGCGCACGCCCGCCGGCCAGGGCTGGAAATTCTTAGCCGAAGGCGGGCGGCTGAGCCTGGAACCCAGCCTCTATTGCGGCGACGGCGCCCCCCGCCGCAGCGAGCAACTAACGCTCGCAGCCCGCAGCGGCGCCGACCAACCCCTGCTCTGGTTGTTGCAGCGGTTGGAGAAGGCGTAAACGAACGGCATCAATATCTCTGCCACGCCGCTATTGCACTTGTTGAATGCTCTAAATGGATTGTGTCACATATCAACGAATTTAAGATCGCGCACCTCGTGGCTACCCCCATCAATCTCTGTCTCGTGCAGGATAGGCCTTGTTCACGGTGGTTAGACGCGGGAGTCCCTGAAATCGGCCAACCAGCCGCCCCACTACTCGTTTGGCTGCTGTCGCAGTCAAGATATCTGTGAGCGAGACCCACCTTTCGTCGGCGGGCAACCGAGCGCGCAAGACGGCGGTGGCTTTCGGATTGCTGAAGAAATGATACCAGAAGATGGATTCATAAGGCGCCAAAGCAGGATCAGCGTGCTGACGCAATTCGCGGCCGAGATGGATGCTTGTGGTCTTGCTGCTGCCGGCAAAACGCACGTTTGGCGCGGCCAGCCATTTGCGCCACATGAAGAAATCAGACCATACATCTTGCGGCGCGGGCGACCAGCCGACTGGCAAACGACGATAGGCGTCCAGCCGGTGGCCGGCGCAGGTGAGGCCGAAGAGATTGTATTTTTCCGCGAGCATCCGCTGGCGGATGGCCGGGTCGGCCAGGCTGCCCTGATTGCCGAAAATATGGAAATACGTCGTCAAATGCGTGTGCCGCGTATGCGCGAAATCCGCGTTTTGCAGCAGTTCGGCCATGGTGGCCAGATGATCGGGCAGCCAGAAATCATCATCGCTGAGGTAACAGACGGCTTCGCCGGTTGCCTCCTGCAACGCCATGTGGCGCGAGGCTTCACCGTTACGCTCACCTTTGGGGCACGCGAAGAGCCGAATGCGTGAGTCTTTTGCCGCGCATTCCCGGACAATCGCCAGCGTGGCTTCCGGCGCGCCGTCTGCCACGACGAAATGCTCGTAGTCGCGCAACGTCTGCCGCTGCACACTGGCGATCGCCGCCCGGATGCAAGCCCCGTTATTATATGTAGGTGTCAGGACGGTGAAGCGCATGTCAGACTGCCTGACGGATGGCCTGGTCAATCAGGCTCACAATGGCCGTTTCCTCCGCCAGGTGTGTCATGGGCGGCGCTCCGCCTTGCACATGCCGGCAGAAGGCTGCCAGCTCTTCATGAAGCGGCATGGCATCGCCCACCGCGCGAATCTCCGTCTGAAACGCTCCGCCAACGCGCCGGCGGATTTGCACATGGCCGTAATCATCGTCATCGATCTGGCAGACGGCCTCCCGGCAGCGCAACACCACGGCGCGGTGCTTAGCGACGTGCCCGGAAGAAACTTCGGCCACGCAGGCCACTTCGCCCACGCGGCAGCGAACGATCAGCCCGTCATGCGGCGTCAGCGGATCCTGCCAGGCGGCTTCCAGTCGCGGCATGCCGTTCAGCACATGCAGAAAGATGGACAGGTCGTGCGGCAGCAGCGTCCACACGGCGGCGACGTCATGATGGTGGTTTTCCGGCCCCAGCCGGCTGCTGAACATACCGATCGGCAGACCGAATTCCTGCGTCTCGACGATGCGCCGTAATTCCAGGATACCCGGATGGTAGCGCCATTTATGCATGGTAAAGACCAGGTCAGTGGCGACGGCCGGCAGCCGCTTAATTCGGTCAAGATCGTTGCTCAACGGCTTTTCGACGTAAATAGGTTTGCCCCGTGGCAGCAGCGCCTCAACCGCGTCAAGGTGCGCTGACGTGCGCCAGGCCACCACATAGCCGTCGCAGGCCGGCAAATCGGCGAGAGTGCGGACGATGCCGTCGGCACCGCCCTGCTTCGCCCGCTCAACCGAAGCCTCGGAGAGCGTGCAGGCCTGCACTTCCGCCCCCAGCCCCTTAAGATCGCGCAAGATGTGCCGTCCCCAAGGCCCCACGCCGACCAGACCAATGCGCAGCCTCGCAACCGTCATGGCGCGCTTGCCAGTGCATACACCTGGTTGCTCAGGCGTCGCTGCAGGTAATCCAGTTCCATGGTTTGAAGCGTGCCGGCCTTTTCGTCTTTGTCGGAAACAATCGGGTTGACCGCGCCGCCCCAATCCAACGCCAGGTCCGGGTCGTCCCAGCGGCAGGACAGTTCATCTCCATGCGACCAATAATGGGACACGCAATAGAGATGCATGGAGGGGCGCACGAAATAAAACCCGTGCGCCACTCCGGGCGGAATGACGATGCCTTGCGGTGTCGTAGCATCCAGATCAAGCGCGGCCGTCAAGCCGTGCGTGGTTGCTTCCGGCCGCATGTCCAGCAGGCACAGACGCATGCTGCCGCCGAGCATGAGCAGATAATCCGCATGACGTATATGCAAATGAAAGCCGCGCAGCACATTGGCGCCGCTGCGGACCACATTCCATTGTACCGGTGATATACCGTCCGTCCAGGACTGACGGAAAACTTCCGTGAAATCGCCGCGCGCATCCGAGTGGACGCGCAACGCGTGGATTTCCACCCCCTGAGGCAGTGTGGGAACAACGGCGCCTGGACATGCTTCGACTGCTCTTGCCATTCCCCAAACCGTCAACAAGGTAGTTCCGCCATGGTGGCGCTGCCGGCGGTTATTGATAACGATTATCAGTAGAGAATCAATCCGAAAGAATGTAGTATAGTGAGCTTTCGCGATTCTGCGGCCACAGCCCCCATGTCCAATCTGTTTAAGCGCACGGCGAACGAGCTGTGCATTCCGGTCGTGCCAACTCTGGTGACGATGATCCCACCGGTGCAGAAAGTTAAAATTCCCAGACGTTTACGGCACGCCTTCAAGGAGTATGCGATCGAAGATTGGTGCCAGCGCCTGGCGCCGGCGGACCGGCAAAAAGCCCGCAATGCGTTGATGATCCTTGAAGTGCATCATATCGTGCCGCGCTTCCTGGGCGGCGGCAATGACTTCCCCAATCTCGCGCTGGTGGAACCGAACACGCATAAGCTGGTGCATCAGGACATTGACAGTAAAATCATCGGTATGAAGCATGGCGACCAGCGCGTGATCGACCTGCCTTCCATGCCGACCCAGCTCGTATGGGGCCTAAACAAGGCGGCGCTACTGCGTTGGCGACACATCAACAGCGATCAAAGGCGCATTTTGCAGGAAGCCATTGCCGCCGCGCCATCGCCGACCCGCCCGTGCAGCGGCACGCCCATGCCGGCCAACGACCGCGAAATCATGCCCATGGCTGCTTGAAGATCCCAGCTAGGTGTTGGAACACCGCGCGCGGTCGACGCGCTCAATGAGTTCGTCAATCAGCGGCGGATTGCGGAGTATCGTAGCGAAACCCCACAGAAAATTCTACGAGAGTATGGGCTTCTCCATACAGTTCTTCATCGATGATGTCGGCAATAATTTTCCAATCGCCGCCAGCCAGACCTGCGCCGATTTTCGGATAGCCAATGCGGCTGCCGGCGAACTGCACTTTAACTGCCCGCATGGCGTTTCGGATAGCGGCATAGTCGGCCTTCATACCGGTGCCGCGCCAGTGATACTGGGTATAGGCGTTCACAACATGAAAATTTAGGCCGCCGCGGCTGATTGCGGCAACAGATAACGTGCCCAGCTTTTTCGCATCGCCTTTTACCGTCGCCAGGTCGGCGGCATAGGCTTCCGGAAACTGCGTCCGGATCGCCAGGGCAATCCCCTTGCCCATTTGGCACTGGCAATTGCAGCCGTGCAGAATGACGTTAAAGGTGCCATCAAGCGCCAGTTGCAACAGGTCTCCTTGCACGATGAGCATGGCGGTCGCGCCTTTTCAACAGCAGCACTCAGTCCCACTCAATGGTGCACGGCGGCTTGCTGGTCACGTCATAGGTTACGCGGTTGATGCCGCCGACCACGGCCATGATGATGGGAATGATCACGAAAAGAAAGGGAGGGCACCTAGTGCTGCCGCCCTGGCAGGGAAAGACCAGCACAGAAACAACGAACAGAACCCAGAACCCAAACCAGAAAATGGGAAATATGCGCGTGAAACAGAACGTGCGCTTGGAAGATAACCGCTGAATTCGCATCCTCCCTATGACCTTAGCGCCCTTGCGCCGGCCTATTTCTGCATATCAACCAGATCATAAAGTGGTCTGATTTCAATTTCGCTTGGTTCCGGCATAGGGTTTGGACAGCGCTTCGCCCAAGCGATTGCTTCAGCCATGTCTTTGACTTCCCAAAGCCAGAAACCAGCGACTAGCTCGCACGGCATCGCAAAAGGCCCGTCAATAACCGTGCGGCTATTGCCGTCTATCGCAATGCGCTTCCCTTGTGACGACGGTGTTATCCCTTCCGCCATGCGCAGAATACCCGCTTCACGCAAGGCATCGTTATAACGCCCCATCGCTTCCATCATGGTGTCTGTCCAATCAGAAAGCTGGAAGCCCTTTTCGCTCGCTTCGGTCGCTTTCACAAAAACCATCACGCGCATTGTCAGCCTCGCTGATTTTATATAACCGCCCGCTCGTGCCTACTCCCACTCAATCGTGCCGGGTGGTTTGCTGGTCACGTCATAGGTCACGCGGTTGATGCCGCGGACTTCGTTGATGATGCGCGTGGCGACGTGTGCCAGGAAGGCGTGTTCAAAGGGATAAGATTCCGCCGTCATACCGTCCACCGAGGTGACGGCGCGCAGTGCCAACACCTGGTCATACGACCGGCCGTCGCCCATCACACCCACGCTATGCACCGGTAGCAACACCGCGAAAGCCTGCCAAATGGCGTCATACAAGTCGGCCTTGCGGATTTCCTCCAGATAAATCGTGTCCGCCGCGCGCAAGACCTTAAGCCGCTCCGGCGTAATCTCGCCCAGCACGCGAATGGCCAGGCCGGGGCCAGGGAATGGATGCCGCCCGACAAAGGCCTGCGGCAGTCCAAGTTCGCGCCCCAACACGCGCACTTCGTCCTTAAACAATTCGCGCAGCGGCTCCACCAGCTTGAGATTCATCCGCTCCGGCAGGCCACCGACATTGTGGTGCGATTTGATGGTCACGCTCGGCCCGCCGGTGAAGGAGACGCTCTCGATCACATCCGGATAGAGCGTGCCTTGTGCCAGGAAATCGGCGCCGCCGAGTTTCTTGGCTTCCGCCTCAAACACCTCGATGAATTTGGCGCCGATGATTTTGCGCTTCTGCTCCGGATCGGTCACGCCCTTGAGCGCACCGAGAAACAAAGCGCCGGCATCCACCGCCACCAGCGGAATATTGTAGTGCTGACGGAACAGCGTGACCACTTGCTCCGCCTCGCCGGCGCGCATCAGGCCGGTATCCACGAAAATGCAAGTGAGTTGGCTGCCGATGGCTTCGTGGATCAGCACGGCGGCCACTGCACTGTCCACGCCGCCGGACAAGCCGCAGATGACGCGCCCCTGCCCCACCTGTGCCTTGACGCGCGCGATCTCGGCGGCGCGGAACGCGCCCATGCTCCAATCGCTGCGGCAACCGCAGATTTTATGCACGAAGTTGCTGATGATTTTGGCGCCTTCCGGCGTGTGCGCGACTTCCAGGTGAAACTGCGTGGCGTAAATCCGCCGCTGCTCATCCATCGTCATCGCAAAGGGCGCGCCCTCACTAACCCCCATTACCTTGAAGCCATCTGGTATGCTCACCACGCGGTCGCCATGGCTCATCCAAACTTGGTAATCCTTACCCACATCCCACACGCCGTCATAGAGCGCGCTGGGCGCGACGATTTTCAATTGCGCCTTGCCGAATTCGCGCGCATGGCCGCCTTCCACCTTGCCGCCCAACTGCATACACAAGGTTTGCTGGCCATAACAAATGCCCAGCACCGGCACGCCCAAGTCAAACACCGCCTGCGGCGCGCGCGGCGAGCCGTCATCCAGCGTGGAGCAAGGCCCGCCGGAGAGGATGACGCCTCTGGCGCCGAAGGCTTTGATGGCCGCGGCATCGCGGTTGAACGGGTGAATTTCGCAATAGACGCCGGCTTCGCGCACGCGGCGGGCGATGAGTTGCGTGACCTGCGAGCCGAAATCCAAAATCAAAATACGGTCTTCGGCAATCTGGGTCATGGGTTTGTCCTTCATGGCAAGATAGCCTGATATAAAGTCTGGCCGCCGTGCTTCAAAGCAAAAAGGCCGGCAAAAGGGGGAAAATATTGCGGCTTGCCCCGGTTTATTTCGGCGTTAAAATCACCATCATCCGCTTTTGCGGCCTTCCCGACAAACAGGTGTGTTCCATGGCCGGCGGCTCCAAAAAAGTCATCATCATCTCCCTGTTCGCCAATCTGGGCATCGCGGTGTCGAAACTTGCCGGCGCGTTCTATACAGGCAGCGCCGCGCTGATGGCGGAAGCCGTGCATAGCTTTTCAGACTGCGGCAACCAGGCGCTGCTGCTGTTCGGCGGCTGGCAGGCCAAGAAGGGCCCGACTCGGCAATATCCTCTGGGCCGCGGCAAGGAAATGTTCTTCTGGTCGTTCGTGGTGGCGCTGCTGCTCTTCACCATGGGCGGCATGTTCAGCCTGTATGAAGGGCTGCATAAAATCCAGCATCCGGAGCCTTTGTCCAACCCGGTAGTGGGCGTCATCATCCTGCTGGTGGCGGTGGGGTTGGAGAGTTTTTCGTTTTACGCCTGCCTGAAAGAAGTGCGTCATATCAACCGCTATCCTTCGCTCTGGCAATGGATCAAACATACCACGGCGGCCGATCTGCTGGTGATTTTCCTGGAAGATTTGGCGGCGTTGCTAGGTTTGATCTTCGCGCTCATCGCGCTGCTGCTGGCCTGGGCGACCGGCGAAAGCCTGTTTGACGGCATCGGCTCGTTCCTGATCGGCTTGTTGCTGATCATGACCGCCGTCATCCTGGCGCGGGAAGTCAAGCCGCTGCTCATCGGCCAGGCGCCGCATGAAGATTATCAGGCTGATCTACAAAACCTGCTGCAAGCGCAAATGCCCGGCGCACGCATCACGCGGCTGGTGACGCTGCAGCAAGGCGTGGGCAGCCTGCTCGTGGCCTATAAAATCCACCCGGGCGACCTGAGCGGCGACCTCAGAACCGCGATTGACCGCGTCAACGCCTTTGAAGCCGCGGCCAAACAACGTTTCCCGGAAATCCACTGGCAATTCGCCGAATTGGATCACACGGACTGACGCTCGTTAAGCCGCCACGGCACCGTTGACCGCGCTAAACAGCGCCTTGACGGAAGCGGTTGACACGTCCGCGTCAATGCCGACACCAAACACCGTTTTGCCCGCCTTGGTCTTGCACTGGACATAGGTGGCCGCTTGCACGTCGCTGCCATGGCCGATGGCGTGTTCTTGATAATCGGCGATGTCCAATTCCACATTGCAATGCGTCTTCAGCGCCGCCAGAGCGCCGGAGAGCAGACCGTTGCCTTCGCCGGTTATCGTCTGCTCCTTACCATCCAGGCTGATACGGCCGATGAAAGGGCGTGCCCGGCCGGTGCCGAGCGAACCGGCCTGCTGATAATCCAGTAGCTGATAGCGCTGCGTGCCGTCCAAATGATAGGCCTGCTGGAACGCCGTCCAGATATCGGCGGCCGTCAGTTCGCGGCTGGTGGCGTCGGCCAGTTTCTGCACCACCTGGCTGAAATGAATTTGCAGCGGGCGCGGCAGCTTTAGCCCCTTATCCTGTTCCAGCACCCAGGCAATGCCACCCTTGCCGGACTGGCTGTTGACGCGGATGACGGCTTCATAGGAACAGCCGAGATCGGCCGGGTCAATCGGCAAATAGGGGACATCCCATTGCGGGTCGTTCTTCTTCTCCAGCGCCGCGAAGCCTTTCTTGATGGCATCCTGGTGCGAGCCGGAAAAGGCCGTGAAGACCAGCGCGCCGGCATAAGGATGGCGCGGATGTACCGGCAGCTGCGTGCAGCGTTGCACCAGCTCCACCACTTCTTCCAAGTTAGAAAAATCCAGCCCCGGATGGACGCCCTGGGTATACATATTCAACGCCAGCGTCACGAGATCAACATTGCCGGTGCGTTCGCCGTTGCCAAACAGGCAGCCCTCCACGCGATCGGCGCCCGCCATCAAGCCCAACTCGGCAGCGGCGATGCCGGTGCCGCGGTCATTATGCGGATGCAGGCTGATGACCACCTTGTCCCGCCGCGAAATCTGGCGACAGAACCGCTCGATTTGGTCGGCATGGATGTTGGGTGTCGCCGCCTCCACCGTGGCCGGCAGGTTGAGAATGACCGGTCGTTCTTTGGTAGGTTCCAGCACGTCCAGCACGGCTTCGCATACTTCCACGGCAAAATCCGGCTCCGTGGTGCTGAAGGTCTCCGGCGAATATTCAAAAAACCATCGGGTTTCCGGCCGTTTCTCCGCTTGCTCGCGTAAAATCTTGACGCCGTCCACGGCGATTTTCTTCACGCCGGCGCGATCCAGCCCGAATACGGTCTGCCGCCAAGCTGGTGCCGTGGCGTTATACATATGCACAATCGCCTGCCTGGCACCGCGCAGCGAGTCAAACGTCCGCTCGATCAAATCGCGCCGCGCCTGGGTCAAGACCTGCACGAAGACATCGTCCGGAATGCGGTTTTCTTCCACCAATTTGCGCGCGAAATCAAACTCGGTCTGGGAAGCAGAAGGAAAACCAACTTCGATTTCCTTGACGCCGATTTTCAACAACAGATCGAAAAACGCCTGCTTCTTCGCGATATCCATCGGGTCAATCAGCGCCTGGTTGCCGTCGCGCAAATCGGTGGAGAGCCAGCGCGGCGCCTTGGTGATGCGCCTGGATGGCCAGGTGCGATCGGCCAAATCCTCATGCGGAAACGGACGATATTTCTGGGCGGGGTTAGCGAGCATGGCGGTATTCCTCGGTTGAAAAATCGGTTTGCACAGGCAGCTGCGAACCGACAGGCCAGGATGATGGCCGGTCAGAACGAGGCAGCATGAGCATGGGGTGAAAGAACATTGTTCCTTGCCGATAGAGCGAAAACGACAGAGTAAAACCCGGACCTCTAAACAGAGGCCGGGCTAAGCAGTCGCAGGCTCAGAGCGGCAAAAGTGACCATGACGGCACTATGTCTTGGAAAGCGCCAGGCTGTCAACGGGTCAGGCGCCGGGACGGGAGCGTTTATGAGAAAAGAACCGGACAGCAAACACTGCACATCTAACGGAGGTTATGGGGGCGCTGCGTTGGATTACCAATGAACTGCGAGATGTCAAAGACGCGTTTGCGCCCAACGGTTTGTCGGTACGCCAGAACATGGTGGAACAGGCAACTGTTTAATATGCAGTGCTCACACTTGCGTGCGTCCGTGTCCATTAATCAATAAACTTCCTGCATTGCAAAATGCGAGTGGCGGGTTGTTTTCGCGTTTTGCAAATCGCTACCACGGCTTAATGTTTTGATATTAAACAGATAATTATCTGGCACGGCCGCTGCACTGCCTTGGTCATCACCCTGATGACGAGGTTGGCCATGCCGAATCCAGAACAATTGACGGATGCAGAATTTCTCGCCGAATTGGAAAGCCTGCTGGATTGCGTGGTCAAAGCCCGGGTCATGATCCGCCAGATGCAGCAAGGGTTAGATGACAGCACGACGGCGGCATTGCTGGCTGAGGAGCGCGGCAAAACACTGCAGCATTGACGGCGGATTGAAACCGGATTTTACCTTTCCTCCCCGGCGCCAAGCACCCCGGCGCCATCCCCCTGCGGCCGGCGCGCGAACGCCGGCCGCATTTTTTGTTTTCAGCTCGGCAGGCTTTTATTCGTGCTTGCAGGAGCCCAGAGAGAGCCAACGCTGAACATGACGAATATAACTATATTCTCCCTGGTGGGATGTGTGCGCTGATGGCCAGCAACAGCCTCTGGACAACTGCAGCTTGAGGATCAGGCGTTCGAATTATTTAACGTCTAAAAATCAGCCAGGTAGTACATGCAGCACTGCCACCAAAGAGTGCACTCCAAAATATACTCCAAATAATAAATTCCCCGTTCAGGGCTTGCATATATTGGATGTGAGCAATGTCAAAGTACACAGGTAGGATCAAACACGCTGCACACAGCAAGATGCAAAAGAAAATATTTGCCCATAGAGCTGTGATTCCAAGACGCCTAAGTAGAAAAAGTATTGGAATTCCTAAGATAATAGTTACGCAAGCAGTCATGGGGATCGCAGCAATAAACTGTAGTGCTGCGTTCTCGAAGCTATATCTATCCTGAAAATACTTCCACTCAGTCTTGTAACGCCAAGCGTAAAGCGACAAAACAGCCGCTGATGGGGTGAGTGCTGAGAGCAATATGAACGTAATGAGCCCAGATCGCCTCTGCACTAGCTTGCGACCTTCACCGGCGGCAAGGCCAGGCGGAGATGTAGTTCCTTCAGCCGCGCATCGTCCACACCATTGGGCGCCTGCATCATCAAATCCTCGGCGCGTTGGTTGAGGGGGAAGGCGATGATTTCGCGGATGTTTGGCTCGTCGGCCAGCAGCATCACCATCCGGTCAATGCCGGGTGCGGAGCCGCCATGGGGTGGCGCACCCAGCTTGAGGGCGGAGAGCATACCGCCGAAGCGTGCTTCCAACTCCTGCGCGCTATAGCCGGCCAGCGCGAAGGCCTTATACATCA
>CAZBSB010000015.1:14933-19886 GCA_964494535.1 uncultured Rhodospirillales bacterium | reverse complement strand
CTGCGGCAGCCTGAGCATTATGGATTATGCCGCGCAGCGTCACCCCGACGTGCCGCGCTATCATGTACCTTGCAGCGTGGACAGCGCCTTGTTCAAACCGCACGCGCCCAAAAGCCCAATTATCGCTCTGCTGCCGCGCAAGCGGCCGGTGGAGGCCGCCTACCTGCAGGATATGTTCCGCAGCCAATATCCGCAGTGGCATCATGTCGCCTGGCAGGAAATCGGCGCGGCGCACGAGCAGGATGTCGCCGCCGCACTGGGCAAAGCGGCCGTATTTCTTTCATTGTCGCGACTTGAAAGTTTCGGTCTGACGCCGCTGGAAGCCATGGCCGCCGGCTGTCTGGTAGCCGGCTTCACCGGAATCGGCGGGCGGGAATATGCCACGGCGCAAAACGGCTTCTGGGCGGCGGAAGACGACTTTCCCGCCTGCCTGCACGGGCTGGATCACGCCCTCACCCTCTGGCAACAAGGCGGCGCCACTCTGACCAACCACCTGACCGCCGGCCAGACAACAGCCGCAAGCTACACGCCGGAAACCTTCGCGGCCGCCACCCGCCAAGCCTGGACGAGCATCCTGTACGGCTAGCGCGGCAACGCTCAGGTATCATCCGGTAGTAGCTCGTCCAAATTCCAACGTCGTGCCCGCGCAGGCGGGCATCCCATTTTTCCTTGTTTCTTAAACAAATCGGCTGCTTGTTAGGACAGGAGTAATGCCGTTCTTCAAAGTAAGCCATCATCCAACCAGCCCACTTGCTAATCGGCATAGTTTACAACGGATAGGCTTTTGCCGCGCCGGCGGATCCGCCCCCCAGGCTCTCGGCATAATTTGGTTTGCAGATTAGGATTTCCGCGTTATAAAACGCGCCTTCCCGTTCGGTCATCCGGCGGCGTGGGGCTGTAGCTCAGCTGGGAGAGCGCTACAATGGCATTGTAGAGGTCGTGAGTTCGATCCTCATCAGCTCCACCAATCCTCCCTGAATCTGGGCACTTGGTTTAGCCCGTCAATCTGGCCGTTGGCGGCCACCAAGCTGGCGAGTGCCGCGCTGTCGCCTTTCAGGGTTACAATCTCGTCCTTGATCATAATTTCTCGTACTGAGGCCTTTAGATAGGCCTTGGCATAGGGCGAAGTCATGACCATGCGCTTGCTCATGATGTTGGCCGTGGCTTGTATCTTCTGCGGCGTAATGGTCTGGAGCGGCGATTGCTGCTGCCGCTTCATGGCGGCGATCTCGGCTAGTGTCGTCTCTTTTGTCCGTTTATGGGCCTGCATCCGGTCTTTAAGCTCGGCGTCCAGCTCGATTAGCCCCTTTTCTATGGCTTCATATAGCCGTGACAGGGCTTGCTCCGTGTCGTGAAGCTTTGCTTCAAGCTGTTTGAGTTTTTTCTTCTGTTCAGCATCGCCGGATTTGGCCGTGTCTTTGCGTAGATCGGCAATGACATCTTGCAAATGTTCCGGCGAATAGACCTTTTGCCGGAAGGCATCGAGGATATGATTATCAAACCTATCCATCGGTAGATTGCCAGACTTGCAGGCGGCATTGCCGCGTTTCAGCCGGGCGGTGCATTTGTAATAACGGTATTGTCCACTCTTGCCGGTTGCCATGACCATGGCCGAACCACAATGCCCGCAACGGACAAGACCTGTTAACAGCGTTGGCGAAGTCTCACGACGTGGCGCACAGGCCGTTGGGGCAAAGGCCGCTCGTAACTTAGCAGCCTGTTCATAGGTTTCAGTATCGATGATGGCCGGAACGGCGATCGTAATCCACTCTTCCTTGTCCTTGGTGCGGCCAGTCTTGGCATTGAAACGGTTGAAGCGGTGCTGTCCGGCATAAACCGGATTAGCCAGAATCCGCAGCACCTTCTGGCTATCCCATTTCTTGCCACGCATGGTGATGGCCCGGCTGTTGAACAGCTTGGCAATTTCTTTTGAGCCCATGCGCGGGCAGTCGCTGCCGGTCACATACAGGCTGAACACTTCGCGGACAATGGCGGCTTCATCTTCCTGAATGGACAGCTTTTTCTTATAGCGGCCCTGAATGCCGGTCTGACCGGCGTCTCTAGTCTTGTAGCCGTAAGGCGCTTTAGAGCCGTTAAAATACCCTTGCCTGGCATTCTCCTGCATCCCGCGCAGGACGTGCTTGGCGGTTTCCTTACTCTGATATTCGTCGAACAGCATGATCATGCGGCGTTGCATCTCGCCGCTGGGGTCATTTTGGGTGCTTTGGGTAATCGAGATAACCGCTACTCCGGCCTTTTGTAGTTTGCGCTCATACATGGCGGCCAGCACCAGATCGCGAAAAAAGCGTGACAGGCTATGCACAATAACGGCCTGAAACGGTACTTTGCCGGTTGTGGCGTCATGCACCATGTCCTGAAACACAGGCCGCTTATCATCGGTAGCACTGGCACCGGGTTCGACATACTCCTTGACCACGACATGCCCTAACCGTTCGGCCCACAGGCGCATTTGGCGCAGCTGATCCGGGATAGAAAGATCATTCTCGGCCTGTCGGGTGGTGGAGACGCGGGCGTAAAGAGCGACTTGCATTGTTAGTCCTCCTGCTTCGGCTTGCGGGCAGTGACTTCCTTGGCGGCCCGGCGTTCTTCGGCAATGATACGCTTTTCTTCGACTTCAATCTCGGCGAGAATCTCATTCTTGTAAGCGCGAAGCAATTGCTTTTCTTCTTCCATGAGCTTGCCCGGCTTCCAGCCTGGCTTAAACACGATCTCAATAATTTTGTCGTCGAATTTGGTTGTAACAATAACAGGCTCAATATCCTTACCCATCAATACCTCCTTGCTGTTGCTCAAATTAAAAAGCCTCGTTCCGTCGGGAACGAGGCATTGGAAATGTGGTCAGACTGTTTATCGGACAGATGAACACGGATTTTACGGAGTTAACTTAAGCAAATCGGTAGGGTCGGCCTTGAAACTTCGCCCCCTACTTAATGGGCATCAAACTGCGGTTTTTGACCTGAGATGCATTTTACGCCGTAAATGGTAATACCATTGGTAACACCGCCTGGAATACCATCGCGCTTCAGCGCACCAGAGTTGGGTGGTAACACCCAACTCTCAACTTGCGTATAACTCTTGGTGTTACCAACCTTTTTGCAAGTCGCGTTTCATGTAACCTATGCGAATAACCGACTTCAAGCCTCAGAAATTCACCGCCGTCTGCACCCAGACTTTTTTCGTATCGGTATAGGGTCGGTCATCTGCTTCATAGTCGGCAAATTTCAGCATGACCGACAAGGTCTTCAGATGCGATTGCTCCGGCAGCTTGAAGGTTCGGCCAATCGACAGGTTCGTTTCATTGCCATACTCCCCGCGCTTTACCCCGGTGAAGCCGTGAAAGGCCGCCGTAACCTCCGTGCCGTCAATCCACTTGCCGATCCCGGAGAATTCATAAGCGGCTGAAACATAATAGTCCCTGAGGCCATTGGCTGGTGTGGTCAGAAACTTGTCTGCCCAACCATTAAACTTGTGCAACGTTGCCAGAGGGGTCTGGAAAGCGTTTCGACCATCGCCACCCAACTGCTCAAAGCCGAGCCGTGCCGTCAAGCCATGCCCTTTCAGCGCAGGAGAAGCGTGGTAGTAGTTCTTGTCAAAATTCACCGGGTTCTTGCCGTAGTCGCGTTGGTGCGCCCACTCCGCCTCATAGAGCAGCGACCAGGCCGACGTGAGCGGTTGCGTGCCCGTTATCCGCAGGCCATAAGTTTGCGATGATGAACTTCCAAGCTTGTCGAGGTCAAGCAGATAGGCATAGGCCGTGGTGTTCAGCCAATCGAACCATTTGTGATTCAAGTGAACAAAATGGCTGTCACTATCGGTGCGGCCGACTGAGGATCGGTTGCCGAAGACGCGATTGACCTGCCACAGATAGGCATATTGCAGATCGGTATCCTTGATACCGCTATAGGTCGCCTGCACCGCATCAAAGGTCTGGTCGTTCTGCCGCCAGTCTACTGTCCCAATAAACCTCTGGTTATCGAGATTGAGGCCTTGCCGACCAGCCTTGATTTCGACCCCCGGCAGGCCCGACCATGAAACCCATGCCTGGTTCAGTTCAGCACTGTCAGGATCGGCAACGAGCGGATAATTCGTCCGGCCATTGATTGAATCGTTAAAGCTCTGCGTACCAATATGCTGAACCAATTGCCCTTCCAGATAGCCTTGGAACCCCTGGTATAGACCGGTCTTATAGCCAAGATTGGCACGCACCGAGGACGCTTTTGCCGTTTTACTCACCGGCGCCGGGCCATTCTGATCGACATATTCAAACCGGTAACGAACCTGTCCGGTCAGCGTCCCATCCGTCAGCAGCACTTCCGGTCCGGTTGCGACCGCCCCATTTTCTGGCTGCGCCGCATTGGCGGAATAGCCGATAGCCAGCAAAGGCAAGAGCAGGAGTGAAGACAGCGACCTTTGAAACAGTTTTGTCATGACCGGTTTATCCTTTATGAACACACCGTCGCAATCTAAAATCAGAGCATTTGCTGGCACTTGACCTAAATCAAGCTGGGCTCAGAAATTGCGAAAAGCCAGGCGAAAGTTCTTCGGTGTGGCCAAGGCGGCGACATCAAACGGGCGTGACTGTGGCCGCAGCGCGCCGAGCGTTGGTCTTTCGTTATCTGCTTTAAAGTTCTGCAGATAATATACACCGGCATACCCGCGGGCATCGAGCGCGCCGATGATGGCGTTCACATCTTGCTCGTCCAACAAATCAGAATGAATCGTAGTCCTGATTTCATAAGACTGGTCACGCCGTGCGAGCAGGAGATTCAGCGTTTCTGAAAATTCACTCCAACCTTGCAGACCGGTTATGACCTGGAATTTTTCAGGCGGCGCTTTGAAATCCAGTGCGACGCTGTCCAGCATGTTGGCCGCCAGCAAAGTCCGGATTGTCGTCGGGCGGGTGCCGTTGGTATCAAGCTTGATGGCATACCC
>CAZBSB010000015.1:0-14917 GCA_964494535.1 uncultured Rhodospirillales bacterium | reverse complement strand
GGCAAACGACAACAAGCCGGGATAGAGCGTGGCTTCGCCGCCCGAGAGGACGACACCGTCCAGCAGCCCACGGCGGCGCTCCAGAAAGGCCAGCACTTTCCCGATCTCACCGCGTCCTTTGCCTCTGACAATCTGCGGATTGTGGCAATAGGCGCAGCGCATGTTACAGCCCGCCAGCCAGACGATGCAGGCGGCCTTGCCCGGGTAATCCAGCATCGTGAAAGGCGTTACCGCATACACGGGCAGAACCCTCTGCCCTGTGTCCGCCGCAACGCCTTCCGGCTCAGCCGACCAAAGCATCACACACCAGAAAACAGGTCGGCAGCCTCGATCCGCTGTTCAAGAAAATGCTGCCGCTCGCGGTGTTCGCCTTTCTTGCCGGTATTGAAGCTCTCGACCGGACGGAAATAGCCCATGACGCGCGTCCAGACATTGGTCTTGCTGCCGCAATGCGGACATTCCGGCTGTTCGCCATTGAGATAGCCGTGCGTGTCGCAGGTCGAGAAGACCGGCGTGACCGTGATATAGGGCAGCTGGTAATTTTCGATAACCTTGCGGACAAATCGCTTGCAGGCTTCGCTATCGGACAGCTTTTCGCTCATATAGAGATGCAGCACGGTGCCGCCGGTATATTTGCACTGCAGTTTGTTCTGCATTTCCAGGGCCGCGAACGGATCATCCGTGCAACCAACAGGCAGTTGCGAGGAGTTGGTGTAATAAATATTCTCACCGAAACCGGCTTGAAGGATGTCGGGATAGTGCTTCTTGTCTTCCTTGGCGAAGCGATAGGTGGTGCCCTCCGCCGGGGTCGCTTCCAGATTATAGAGGTTGCCCGTCTCTTCCTGATAGCCGCGAATTCGCTCCCGCATGTAATCAAGCAGCTCCAGACAAAGCGCCTGCCCGTCCGCGTCGGTCACATCGGCAACGTCATGCGTAAAATTCCGCACCATTTCGTTCATGCCGTTGACGCCGATGGTCGAGAAGTGGTTGCGGAGATGCGGCAGATAACGCTTCGTGTAGGGGTAGAGCCCGCGGTCGAACATGCGCTGCACAAAGGCGCGTTTCTTCTCCAGCGTGGAGTGGGCGATATCCATCAGGCGATCAAGTTCGCGCAACAGCCCGTTTTTGTCGCCCTGGAAACGATAGCCAAGCCGCGCCATATTCAGCGTGACGACGCCTATCGATCCTGTCATCTCCGCCGAGCCGAACAGGCCGTTGCCACGCTTGAGCAGCTCACGCAAGTCGAGCTGAAGCCGACAGCACATGGAGCGCACGGCACCGGGGGAGTATGCTTCGGGATTGCGCACCCGCTCGCCGTTCGCGCCGCGCAGCCATTGACTGCCGACGAAGTTCTGGAAATAGGAAGAGCCGACCTTTGCCGCATTGTCGAAGATCGCCGCCGCAACCTTGCTCTCCCAATCAAAATCTTCGGTGATATTGACGGTCGGGATGGGGAAGGTAAAAGGTTGGCCACTGGAGTCGCCTTCGGTCAGTACTTCATAGTAGGCGATATCAATCATCTCCATTTCCGGCAGGAAATGCTTGTAGGTCAAATCCTCCAGCTGGCGAATGCCCATATCGCGCTGCCGCGCCTTGGCAAGCAGCACCGGATCATCCACACCTTTGAAGAAATGCACATCGCGGCAGGTCGGGAACTGCTCACCAAGATCGGCTGGCGCCGTAATGTCGAGCGTCACGTTGGTAAAAGGCGACTGCCCCCAACGGGCCGGAACATTAAGATTATAAACGAACTGCCGAATCGCTTTCTTGACCGCCGTGAACGAAAGGTTGTCATAAAAGACATAGGGAGCCAGGTAAGTATCGAAACTGGAGAACGCCTGCGCCCCCGCCCATTCCGACTGCAGAATGCCGAGGAAATTGCTCATCTGCCCCAGAGCCTCGCGGAAATGACGCGGCGGACGCGAGGAGACGCGGCCACGCACGCCGTTAAACCCCTCATTGAGCAAGGCGCGCAAGGACCAGCCCGCGCAGTAGCCAGTCAGACAATCCAGATCATGAATGTGGATATCGGCACGGCGATGCGCCGTCCCCTCCTCCGGGCTGTAAACCTCATCAAGCCAGAAATTGGCGATAACCTTGCCGGCGAGATTGTTAATCATCCCGGCATTCGAGTAGCCCGTATTGGCGTTCGCATTGATGCGCCAATCCGACCCGGAAATATATTCCGTCACCGCGTCCGAACAGTTCACCAGCGTCCCGCCGTAGAGGCGGCCAATCACGTCGCTGGACGACGCTATTTGATGGACATGTCCCGAACCGGCATCATGAGCGTCAAGTCTGTGGGGAAAGGCGGCTTGGGCGGGCATTCATTACCTCCATGGCAGGAATGGTGATACGGCGGGGAACAGTTTGAAAGCTGCGGAACACAAGATATTGCGGCTCTGTCGGCAGATTGCCACCAAGTAAGGTGTTGGCAGGTTGACCCAGGTCAACTCTTCGCCGTGAAAGACTCGGAAATCTGCGAATCGTCAGGCGCTGTGTGCTGTTGGCCACACCCTCGCTTCAGGCGATGAGCGATGGCTTTGTTCACAATCATTAAAATGATTGGGCGTCTACCTGACTATTCTTCAACCACGAATGTTCGAAACAGGCCGCGCTCCACGCGCGCCAAGGCGTGGTCAACCAGGATGTACTTCCCCGGCACCGCAAACCGAAGCGTGGCGATTGTAGCGCTGCCGGGCGACACGTTGATTGTCTGGACAGCTTTTTGCGGTGTATTTTCTAACGACCCGGCCTGATAGACTTCATCAAATATTCCACCTATCACATGCAGCGCCGATGATCGATTGGGCCCGCCATTGCCGAAAAAGATTCGCAATGTCTCGCCCGCCTTCATGCGGAGCGGCACTTTATCAGCCAGCTTTCCGGTCAGGCCATTCAGGACATAATATTCCGGCTGTTCCGCGAGCAGCTTTATACGACTGAAAGCAAGCAATCCTTCGCTACCATAAGGTTGGTCAGTATAAATTTCGCTCTGCATAAAATAATACTCATGATCAACGCGTGGCAGCCCTTGCTCCGGCTCCACAAGAATCAAACCAACCATGCCATTCGCGATATGCTCGGCGGCAACCGGGGTAGCGCAGTGATAAACAAAAAGTCCCGCACGCATCGCCTTGAATGAAAATTTGCCGCTACCGCCGGTTTCTGCTGCCGTCGCCATGCCGCCGCCATGGGGTGCCTGCGCAGCATGAAAATCCACGCTGTGTGTTTCCTGGTTCTCTCCGTGATTTTTCAAAGTGACGTTGACGGTATCGCCAACACGAACCCGCAAGAACGGCCCAGGCACTTTGCCACCGAAAGTCCAGTAATGGTAAGTTGTCCCCACTGCGAGATAACCTGTCACCTCGCGGGCTTCGAGTACAACATCGACCTCCTGCGCTGTGCGACGCTGTAAAGGAGGCGGCAGATCAGATGCATCGCGGCCAATATCGACGGGCAACATATTGGCATGATGATGCGCATGATTCGGTTCTGCTGCAACAACGGCGTCAGCAAGCAACAAGCAGCAACCCAACATGTAGGCCACAGCCTTCTTCAAACCATTTTTTTTCATGATCTCTGCTCTCTCATTGATTGACAAAATGGCACCCAGGTTGCTTGTGGTAGAATCCGTTGACGAACGGCACTTGCAAGCCCAGCTGTTCGAGTTGTGGCAGGGCGGCAGCACCGGACAGTCCGCCGTCAACAATCTGCCTGAAAATCCGTATCACCTGCAGCATGTCCCGGCTGTGCGGCGACAGCCGGAAGCTCCGAATGCCCATGCGCTGCAAGGCAGGTATCTCCCGCGCCAAGTTGAGACAGTGATATGAAAGCGTCTGCACCCCGTTGACCGCCAAGAAATCCTTACCGTCCATCGTCCGCAGCACCATGCCGTCCGGGTCAGCTTCACAAACGAATTGGCAGTTATCCTTTGTCCGACCATGCGCACGGGCATGATAGCACCGAGCCGATAGCGCCAATGGCACACGTCCATAAACCTGCACTTCAAGCGTCACATTATGCGCACGCGCGGCTTCGGCAAGCAGCGTGATGGAGGTCGCCGGAATTTCCGGTGCCAGCGTGACATGCTGCGCGCCATGCGCTGCGAGTTCCTCCAGAGTCAACTCATTGTAAACATTCACGAACGGGCCGACGCAGTGGGGCTTACCCTTTAAATGATAAAGCGCTGATACATCGTTTGCCTCGACGAGATAATTCTCCACGGCACAGACACCTGCTGTCATCTGTCTTTCCCGTGGCAACATGATCTCCGCCAGGGTGGCAAGAATGACCTGTTTGCCGCCTGCTTCCAGCCTTTGAATGACTTCCGGCACAAGCGGATCGATGAATGGTGAGCGCTTGGAACAGACGACCTCGCCGAGATAGACTTCGTCTATCGAGGCTTCATCCGCTACACTAAAATAGAAATCACGCCATTTCTCGGGCGGCCAGTTGAACAGAACAGGGCCGAGCGTCAGTTTCGAAGGCATGATCTTATCTCCATTTTTTACTCTGATAAGCACCTGTCGTCTGCTTCTGACCTTCCGCTAGCCACACAAGTTCGGCACAGTCCGGTTTATCGCCACACATGACCGTATCAATTGCGCGTCGCCATGCCGCCACGACGGCTTGAACATAGGCGCGCGAGCGTTGGCGCCCCTCAATCTTGAATGCATCCACCCCAGCCGCGACGAGCTCCGACAGCAGAGCTGCGAGGTTCAGGCTGATAGGTTCCTCAAAAGCGTAGTAAGCGTCTGCGCTATGCGGCGCGAAGTAACGTCCTTTGCAAATCGTAGGATAGCCCGCGCTCTGGCCACAAGCGAAGCAGTCAATGGTGTAGTCCCCGAGTTTGCTACGCAGATTACGCTGCGCGTCTTCCTCGTAGTGCACGGCAGCGGCTGGTGAGCACACTCCATCCATGTTGGTTGAAAGACCGGTGACGTAATTAGTCAGACTACAACGCCCCTCTGCCATCAATCCATGATTTCCAAAGACGAACGTCTCGATCTCGCATCCGGCTTTATCTTTGATATCATTGATTTCTTGAATCGTGAGGATGCGCGGCAGCACCACGCGTTTGACACCAAACCGCTCAACATAAAAATTTATGGCTTCGATTGATGGCGCTCCTGCCTGAACCGAAAGATGCAAGCGCTGGCGCGGGTAACGGTCGGCTATGAAGCGGGCGACACCGATATCGGCGACAATGACCGCATCAACGCCACAGTCCACAGCATCCTGCGCCGCGTTATGCCAGAGCTCAATGGCTCCGGCAGGCGGGAAAGTATTCAGCGCCAGCAGCACTTTGGCATCCCGCTTGCGCGCATAGGCCACGCCTTCTGCCAGTTCCTCGATGGTGAAATTTAGTCCCGGAAAATTACGGGCATTCGTTGCATTGCGAAATCCGCAATAAACAGCATCGGCACCGGCATCAATTGCCGTACGCAAGCTGGCCGGGGTTCCAGCCGGACAGACAAGCTCAGGCGCCTTCACTGGAAACGACATGTCATGCCTCAATCTTCCGTAAGAATTGCAAGCTGCGACGGCCAACAATCCCAAACATCGCGGCAATATCACTGGCGACGCTGCCCTCGACATCGTCGAGCGCATTCCGCAAGCAAACGACAGCCTCCGTATCACCTTCGATGACGATAGCCCGCGAAAAAAAGGCGGCATCACTATCCAGGCGACTATCAAGCAGACGCAACAGCTGCAGGAAACTGCCGCTGATTCTGACTTGATAATTCAGGCCACTTCCTGAACGGTAGGCGCGTAATGAGAGCCGGGCAGGGTCAGGCCGCAGGAGCAAGACGAAAGGCAGGTTTTGCGGCTCGACGAGGAAATTCTTCTGGCAGTGCTCCCCCAAGCGATGAAACAACTGTGGCTGTCGCCTGCCGATTTGCCGGATCATCGCCTGGAACACGGGGTTATAAACCCATAACGGCACCGGTCGCAGGGCATATTTTGGCGCATTGCGCAACCGCTCTCGCTGAGCTGATGTCATGATTAACCTTCGGAACACAGGCTTCCGTCACAACATAAACCGGCTTGCATGTAGTTGATCTGCGTCAAGGCCGATCCTACTCTAGGTGGTTTATTTCATGGCCTCATGAAAGGAATGGATGAATGCTGACTTATCAGCAGGCTCTGGCGACGTGCATTGACGCCGTTGACCGTGTGCTTGAAATGGAAACGGTTTCGTTGCTCAACGCCCCTGGGCGTATCCTCGCCCACGATATTGTGGCCTCATTGGCCGTCCAACCGTTCGACAATGCCGCCATGGATGGCTATGCCGTCTATCGTGAAGACATCGCGGCGGCGACAGCGGTCAATGTTGTTCATCTGCCATGCAGCCAGGTTATTGCTGCCGGGGATACTGCCTCTATTCCGGCGCTTCAGCACGGCACCTGCGCGCGCATTATGACTGGCGCCTCCATGCCCTCTGGCGCCGATGCTGTCGTGCAAATCGAACGGACGACGGCACTGTCTAACAACATGGTCACATTCACGGCGCCGTGTGCGCCCAATGAGAATGTCCGCTATGCCGGGGAAGATTTCAAGCCGGGCGATCGCGTTCTTGAGCGGGGCAGAATTATCGCCGTGCACCATATCATGCCGCTAGCAACACTCGGGATTGGCAAGCTGCCCGTTCTGAAAAGACCTCGAGCAGCTGTCATCACAACCGGCAATGAGCTCGCAACGTCGCTTGACATGCCTCTGCCCCGCGGGATAATTTATAACTCAAATCACTTCTATATCCGCGGAACACTAGCTGCTATGGGGGTTGATGTTGCCGCAGCCCATACGGTCACGGACGATCCGACCGCTCTGCGCAGCCTTCTGCTGCAGTCGATGCAGCAGAATATCGACCTGGTTATTTCCAGCGGCGCGGTCTCCGCGGGTGATTTTGATATTGTCAGACCGGTTCTTGAGGAACTTGGTGCTAAGATTCTATTCCACAAGATCAAGGTCAAGCCAGGCAAGCCCAATCTGTTCGCCAGATTGCCGAATGGCTGCCTGTATTTCGGTCTCCCGGGCAACCCGGTTGCCACCGCGGCAGGTCTACGCTTTCTGGTTCAGCAGACAGTTCGCAGGATGTGCGGCATAGACTGTGAGAAGCCGCTCTATGCGCGCGCGATGAACCGGTTTGTGAAGCCCCCTGGCCTTCACATGTTCTTGAAAGGCTCCGTAGAAGCATGGGAAGACGGCTCACTCACCGTCGATATTCTTGAGGGGCAGGAATCCTTCAAGGTCAGCCCATTTCTCCAGATGAATGCATGGGTTTCTGTCGCGGAAGACATCCAGGAAATCAGAGCCGGTCAAGTTCTACCAGTATTTTTCATGGCAGACTGCACCGCAGCCGCGTTGCCTTGATGCTGCGTACAGTGCTCACAACCGTCTTTTCCATGGCGCGAGCAAAGTGAAGCGGCATCCGAATCACAGAAATGGCACAAAACGTAGGCGTCACGCATTTTGATACGCTCTCCGTCGATTTCAATACCCAGAGCTTTGATTTGCTGCAGCGTACGGGAGAATGTTTCTGGTGTTATGCCAAGATAGTTGGCGACCGTCTGCTTCCTGAATGGCAATGTGAATTCTAAACTATCGGGTGCCATCTCAAGGTGACGCGTGAGAAAATAGTAACCAACTCTTTGCAACGGCGATTTGATGTTCATTGCATCAATCTGATGCATGGAGTTCTTGTAGTGGCGTGCGACAATCCGCAGGAGATTCGACGCAAACGCCGCATCTTCAAGCACACGCCGCTTCACTATATGGCCGGGGATGAGGAGCAGCTGCGATGTTTCCATGACCTGGACGTTGATCGGCGAATCGCCGCCCATGAACATGACCGCCTCCATGCACGTATCACCGGGCAGCAACATGCGAATCGTTGCCTCTCGGCCTTCGGCGTCCATGCGGAACGTTCGGGCAGCCCCCTTGACGACCATATAGAGGCACTCGGGCTTATCGCCTTGCTGCACCAGAACATGCCCTGCGGCAAAATCTCGCAATGACGACGCCTGAAGCAAAGTCTGCAGGCTTGCCTCGGAAATACCGCTGAATAGCCCTGACTTTTCATGCCCTTGCCCGACATGAAGGGCATCGAGTTCTTTCAAGCTCATCGGCATAAGGACTTGGCGCTCCACTATCGCTTGATTCAGATCAAGAAGCTTCAATCTAGCAGGTGTCACACCCATTGCGGAAATTCTTTCTGATGAGCGCCGCCGCTCTGAATTCGTTACTTTTGAATGGAAAGATCATGACCGCAAGGAAAACAGACCAAACACGCGCTCTGGTCCTGAGCACACTGGCTTTCACGACCTGCTTTGCCGTGTGGACGATTTTTTCCATCATCGGCATACAAATTAAACAGAACCTTGGCCTGAGCGATACGGAGTTTGGTCTGCTGGCGGGTACGCCCATTCTTGTCGGATCGCTGACCAGAATCTTTCTCGGCATCTGGGCTGATCAATATGGCGGTCGGTTGATTTATAGCGGTTTGATGATCGCTGCTGCGATAGCGACATGGATGCTGACTTGGGCCGAGACCTATCAACAGTTTCTGGTGGCTGCCGCAGGCGTTGGCCTAGCCGGAGGCTCTTTCGCCGTAGGGGTCGCTTATGTCTCAAAATGGTATGATAAGGGTCAGCAAGGCACGGCTTTGGGTATTTTCGGCGCTGGGAATGTTGGGGCAGCTGTTACGAAATTCTGCGCGCCGTTCGTCATGGTGGCGGCTGGCTGGCAAATGGTGGCGCAGATATGGTCGGTGACCCTGCTGGTTATCGGGGTTCTGTTCTGGCTTTTGAGCAAGGACGACCCGGATCTGCGCAGCCGTCGCACATCCGGCCGGAAATCGCCGGGTCTCTTCGAGCAACTGGCGCCGCTTAAAAAGCTCCAAGTCTGGCGTTTCTCGCTTTACTACTTCTTTGTCTTCGGGGCCTTCGTCGCCCTTGCCTTGTGGCTCCCCCGCTATCTTACCGGAGCCTACGGCATGGATCTTAAAACCGCAGGCATGGTCGGGGCTGCCTATTCAATTCCCGCCAGCTTGTTCCGCATCCTCGGCGGTTGGCTCTCTGACCGGTGGGGGGCGCGCAAAGTTATGTATCTCACTTTTGCCGTTTCGACCGTGTGTTGCTTCCTCCTCTCCTACCCGTCAACGCAGTATATTGTTAAGGGCATCAAAGGCCCCGTCGAGTTCACGCTCAGCATGGATATCTTGCCATTCACGGTGCTGATCTTTGTTCTGGGCTTCTTCATGTCTTTGGGCAAAGCCGCCGTCTTCAAGCATATACCGGTTTACTATCCTGACCGTGTTGGCGCCGTCGGCGGAATGGTCGGCATGATTGGCGGGCTGGGCGGCTTTATCCTCCCCATCGCCTTCGGCGCACTGAACGACCTCATCGGTATCTGGACAAGCTGTTTCATGCTGCTTTTTGTCCTAGTCGCCACGGCTTTCCTCTGGATGCATTTCTCCATTCGCGCGTTGGAGCGTGCCCAGAATCCAGCTTTGAAGAAGCCCGCTGACCTCCCTGAATTCGGACAGCAGCCGGCACATAACAGTAGGAGTTAACATGAGTAGAGTTTTGCAGACATGGCACCCGGAAGACGCTGCTTTCTGGCAATCCCAGGGACGGCGTATCGCGCGCAAGAATTTGTGGATATCCGTTCCAGCATTGCTGCTGGCGTTCGCGGTCTGGATGGTCTGGAGCGTTGTGGTCGTCAATCTGCCCAAAATCGGCTTCAGCTTCACGACAGACCAGCTCTTCTGGCTGACGGCATTGCCGGGTCTGTCCGGGGCGACGCTGCGGATTTTCTACTCTTTTATGGTGCCCATATTTGGTGGTCGGCGTTGGACGGCAATCAGCACAGCCTCGCTGCTCATTCCTGCTGTCGGCATCGGCATTGCCGTCCAAGACCCGTCGACCCCCTACAGCCTGTTTGTGCTTCTCGCCCTGCTTGGCGGACTTGGCGGCGGCAATTTTGCCTCCAGCATGGCCAATATTACCTACTTTTTTCCGAAAAAGGAGAAAGGCAGCGCGTTGGCGATTAATGCCGGGCTTGGCAATCTCGGCGTCAGCGCTATGCAATTCCTGGTGCCAATCGTCATAACTTTTAGCCTGTTTGGTTCTGTGGCCGGAGCGCCACAAACGGCTGGCGATAAAACGCTTTGGGTGCAGAACGCCGGTTTCATCTGGGTGCCATTTATTCTGGCGGCCACAGTGGCGGCCTGGTTCGGCATGAATGATATCGCGGATGCCAAAGCCTCCCTGAGCAGCCAGATGGCCATTTTCAAACGCAAGCATAACTGGCTTATGTGCCTGCTCTATATCGGCACCTTCGGTTCATTCATCGGCTTTTCTGCAGGTCTGCCGCTTTTGGCCAAGACAGCATTCCCCACGGTGAATTCGTTGCAATATGCCTTTCTTGGTCCGTTGGTTGGCGCCCTGACCCGCGCGGGGAGCGGTTGGATCGCCGACAAATTCGGCGGTGGCCGTGTCACTCTCTGGGTTTTCGTGGTGATGATTATTGGCGCCGCGGGCGTTTGGTACTTCCTGACCATCAAAGAGCAGCCCCATGCATTCTATGGCTTTTTTGCCACGTTCATTCTGCTCTTTGGCGCGACCGGTGTTGGCAATGCCTCGACGTTCCAGATGATCCCGGTCATTTTCTGGCAGGAACGCAGCAAGGCGCTCCACGGCGAGGATGCGACATCGATTCGCAAGGTCGCCGAACGTGAAGCGGCCGCGACGATTGGCTTCAGTTCAGCCATTGGGGCCTTCGGTGCCTTTTTCATCCCCAAGAGTTATGGCACCGCCGTCGCGCTGACCGGCAAGGTTGATGCCGCATTGCTTGTCTTCATCGCCTTCTATGTCATCTGCCTTGTCGTGACATGGTTCTTTTACACCAGAAAGAATGCAGAAATCCCTTGCTGAGGACAGAATTGACTTGAATCAAGGCGAAACCCTGCATTCTGGACGATACAGCACAGAAACTTGGAGCAGACTCTATGAGCTATTTTGTTGATCGTTTGCGTTACTTCACCAAGCGGGCGGAAACCTTCTCGGGTGGTCACGGCATCACGACAGATGAAAACCGCGGTTGGGAAAGTGCATATCGTGACCGGTGGGCGCACGACAAAATTGTCCGCTCCACGCACGGCGTGAACTGCACGGGTTCCTGCTCGTGGAAAATCTATGTCAAGAACGGGTTGATTACCTGGGAGACGCAGCAGACGGACTATCCGCGAACGCGCCCTGATCTGCCAAACCATGAGCCGCGCGGTTGCGCCCGCGGCGCGAGCTATAGCTGGTATATTTACTCCGCCAATCGCCTGAAATACCCGATGATTCGCAAAAAGCTACTGAAGCTCTGGCGTCAGGCCAAGGCTCAGAATGGTGGCGACGCCGTTGGTGCCTGGCGGACGATACAAGCCGACCCGGCGCTGCGTGAGTCCTACCAGAAAGCCCGCGGCCAGGGAGGCTTTGTTCGCGCCGGATGGGAAGAAGCTTCGGAAATCATCGCCGCCGCCAATATTCATACCATCAAGGAACACGGACCTGATCGCATCATCGGCTTCTCCCCCATTCCGGCGATGTCGATGGTGTCCTATGCCGCCGGATCGCGTTACCTATCGCTGATCGGTGGGGTCTGCATGAGTTTCTATGATTGGTACTGCGACTTACCCCCCTCCTCGCCCCAGACCTGGGGCGAGCAGACCGACGTGCCGGAAAGTGCCGACTGGTACAATTCCGGTTTTATCATCATGTGGGGCTCGAATGTGCCGCAGACGCGCACGCCTGACGCCCACTTCATGACCGAAGCCCGCTACCGCGGCACCCAGATCGTGACGATTACGCCAGACTATTCCGAAGCCTCCAAATTCGGCGATATCTGGCTGCACCCGCGGCAGGGCACGGATGCCGCCCTGGGAATGGCCATGGGCCACGTCATTCTCAAGGAATTTCATCTTGAGAATCCGTCCGAGTATTTCGATACCTACTGCCGCACCTATACGGACATGCCCTTCCTGGTCAAGCTGGACAAGCGCGGCGACTACTATGCGCCGGGACGGATGCTGCGCGCTGCTGACTTTGCTGACCAGCTGGCTGAAGCGAACAATCCGGAATGGAAGACCGTTTGCTTTGATGAGCATACGGGCGATGTTGTGGTGCCGACCGGCTCGATTGGCTTCCGCTGGGGCGACGATGGCAAATGGAATATCGCGCCGACCAATGCTCGCACCGGTGCGGAATTCAGACCTTGCAAGTCGCTGCTTGGCCGCCAGGACGGTGTCGTCGATGTGGGCTTTCCGTATTTTGGAGGGCAAATTCACGAACATGGTTATTTTGAAGCCAACCGCCAGCAGGATATCCTGCGCCGCGAAGTCCCGGTGCGTTACCTTGACCTGAAGGGCGAGAAAGTCCCGGTCGCCTGCGTCTTCGATTTGCTGTGTGCAAATTATGGCATCGCGCGACCAGGGCTTAGTTCCAAGAACGTTGCCAGTGACTATAATGCGAACATCCCCTATACCCCGAAGTGGCAGGAGTCCGTCACGGGGGTCAAGGCTGAGGATGCAATTCGCGTTGCCCGAGCCTTCGCGCAAAATGCCCATGTGACCAAAGGCAAATCGATGGTGATCATCGGGGCGGCGATGAACCACTGGTATCATATGGACATGAACTACCGTGCGGCCATCAACATGCTGGTCTTCTGCGGTTGTATCGGACAATCCGGCGGCGGCTGGTCACATTATGTCGGGCAGGAGAAGTTGCGTCCCCAGACCGGCTGGGCACCACTCGCCTTCGCCCTGGACTGGGTGCGCCCGCCCCGGCAGCAGAATTCAACATCCTTCTTCTATGCCCATACCGATCAGTGGCGCTACGAATCCCTTGAGCTGGATGAAATTCTGTCGCCGCTAGCCGATAAAAACCGCTGGCGCGGATCGTTAATCGATTGCAACGTGCGGGCAGAACGTATGGGGTGGCTGCCGTCGGCGCCACAGCTCCAGGAGAATCCGCTGGGTCTCGTCAAGGCCGCGGAAATCGAGGGCAAAGACCCCGTCGCCTATGTCGTGGAGAATTTGAAGTCTGGCGAGCTGCGCATGTCATGCGAAGATCCGGATCATCCCGACAACTGGCCACGCAACATGTTTGTCTGGCGCTCCAATATTCTGGGTTCCAGCGGCAAAGGCCATGAATATTTCCTCAAGCATTTCCTTGGCACCCAGCATGGTGTGCAGGGCAAAGACCTTGGCGAAGAAGGCAAGCGTTGCTCTTCCGACGTTGTGTGGCATGACAAGGCGCCGGAAGGAAAGCTGGACCTGCTCGTCACGCTTGATTTCCGCATGTCGACAACCTGCATCTATTCCGACATCGTCCTGCCGACGGCAAGCTGGTACGAGAAGAATGATCTCAACACCTCAGACATGCATCCCTTCATTCACCCCTTGTCGAAGGCGATTGACCCTGTCTGGCAGAGTAAATCGGACTGGGACATCTATAAAACCATCGCGAAAAAATTCTCCGAACTTTGTCAGGGTCACCTTGGCAAAGAGAAGGAAATCGTTTTAACCCCCATTCTGCATGATACGGCGGGCGAACTCGCGCAATACGATGTCAAGGAATGGCGGCAGGGTGAGTGCGAGCCCATACCGGGCAAGACGATGCCCGCGATGAAGGTCGTTGAGCGCGACTACCCGGCGACCTACGCACGTTTCACGTCGCTGGGACCGCTGCTGGAGAAACTCGGCAACGGTGGAAAAGGCATCAGCTGGAACACCGAGCATGAGGTCGATTTCCTCAAGAAACTCAATGGCGAATGTGATGGTCGCGCCAGAATTGAGAGCGATATTGATGCCTGTGAAGTTGTCCTGTCGCTCGCGCCAGAGACCAACGGTGAAGTCGCGGTTAAAAGCTGGGCGGCATTAAGTAAGATAACCGGCCGTGATCATACGCACCTCGCACTGCCCAAGGAAGATGAAAAAATTCGTTTCCGAGATATCCAGGCACAGCCGCGGAAGATCATCAGCTCCCCCACCTGGAGCGGCATTGAATCCGAGCATGTTTGTTACAACGCAGGGTACACCAATGTTCATGAGTTTATCCCCTGGCGTACACTGACAGGCAGACAGCAGCTTTACCAGGATCACCCGTGGATGATCGACTTCGGCGAAGGCCTGGTGTCCTATCGTCCCCCAATCAATACTCGGACAGTCGGAGCCATGCTGGACAAGCATGGCAAGGAAGCCCCCACTATTCTGCTGAACTTTATTACGCCACACCAGAAATGGGGCATCCACTCAACCTATACGGACAACCTGCATATGCTGACCTTGTCGCGCGGCGGGCCGATTGTCTGGATCAGTGAAATCGACGCCAAAAAAATCGGCGTGAAAGATAATGACTGGCTGGAAATCTTCAACACCAATGGGGCGATCATGGCGCGCGCCGTCGTCTCGCAGCGCGTCAACCAGGGCATGATGCTAATGTATCACGCGCAGGAAAAGCTGGTGCATACACCCGGGAGCCGGATTACCAATGCCCGCGGCGGTATCCATAACTCGGTCACACGCGCGACGCTGAAGCCAACGCACATGATTGGCGGCTATGCCCAACTTTCTTATGGCTTCAATTATTACGGCACGGTGGGGTCAAACCGCGATGAATTCGTCATTGTACGCCGCGTTGACAAGGTGGACTGGATGGAAGGAGCTG
Organism: uncultured Rhodospirillales bacterium; assembly: GCA_964494535.1. Classification (GTDB taxonomy): domain Bacteria; phylum Pseudomonadota; class Alphaproteobacteria; order UBA9219; family RFNS01; genus JAGOHT01. Next base: position 197 of record CAZBSB010000015.1, on the reverse strand, counting down.
CTGCCGAATGATATCGGCCTCTTATTCTTCAAACCCAATCCGCTCACCAAGATGCTAGAATTATGCGGCCAACTCTCGACGCTGGACGCAAGTTAGAACAAGACAACGAACAGGTTATATCATGAAAATCCGCGCCCAAGTTGGTATGGTGCTCAATCTCGATAAGTGCATCGGCTGTCACACCTGCTCCGTCACCT
>CAZBSB010000014.1:12642-20133 GCA_964494535.1 uncultured Rhodospirillales bacterium | reverse complement strand
CGATTGATTATGTCGTGACCAAAATTCCGCGCTTCGCGTTTGAAAAATTCCCTGGGGCAGAACCCACGCTCACCACCGCGATGAAGTCGGTGGGTGAGGTGATGGCCATCGGCCGCTCCTGGCAAGAGTCGGTGCAAAAAGCGCTGCGCGGGCTGGAATATGGTTATCACGGTTTCAGCGAAATCAAACTGCCCGACGATGATCCGCAAACTATGCTGCGTGCTTTGGCGCGTCCCACGCCAGAGCGTCTGTTGGTCATCGCGCAGGCCTTGCGTCAAGGCATGACGGTGGCGGAGGTCTGCGCCGTCTGCAAATATGATCCCTGGTTCGTGGAGCAGATTGCTGAGATCGTGCAGCTGGAGCAGGCGCTCAAGCAAGAGGGATTGCCGCAAGCTGCCGCCGGCTGGCGCATAGTCAAGCGCATGGGCTTTAGCGACAAGCGCCTGGCGCAGCTGACGGGAACGACCGAGGCGGCAGTTGCCGCGGCGCGCCGCGCGGCCGGCGTGCGCCCCGTCTATAAACGTATAGATACCTGCGGCGCGGAATTTCCTTCGCTGACGCCCTATCTCTACTCGACGCATGAAAGTGCCGCGCAGCCGGCCGTGTGCGAAGCACAGCCGAGCGACCGCCAGAAAGTCGTCATTCTCGGCGGCGGCCCCAACCGTATCGGGCAGGGGATCGAGTTCGACTATTGTTGCGTTCACGCGGCCTATGCGCTGCGCGATGCCGGCTATGAAACCATCATGGTCAATTGCAATCCCGAAACAGTCTCAACGGATTATGATACGTCTGACCGGCTGTATTTCGAGCCGCTGACGGCCGAAGACGTGATCGAACTCATCCATGTTGAGCAACGCTCCGGCACTTTGCTGGGCGTCATCGTACAATATGGCGGGCAGACGCCGCTGAAATTGTCGCACGCGCTGCAGCAAGCCGGAATCCCCATCCTCGGTACGCCCGTGGATGCGATTGACCTGGCGGAAGACCGCGAGCGTTTCCAGGCGCTGCTGCAGCAACTCAAATTGCAGCAGCCGGCCAACGGCACGGCGCGCAATCTGGCCGAAGCGGTCGCTGCGGCCAATCACGTCGGTTATCCCATCGTCATCCGTCCGTCTTATGTGCTAGGCGGCCGTGCCATGGAGATTGTTTATGACCAGGCGGGCTTGGAGCGCTATCTGGAAACGGCCGTGCAGGTTTCCGGCGACAATCCGGTGCTGATTGACAGCTATCTGCAAAGCGCCACGGAAGTGGATGTTGACGTGCTGGCGGACGGCGACACGGTTTTCGTCGCCGGCATCATGGAGCATATTGAGGAAGCGGGCATTCATTCCGGCGACAGTGCCTGCAGCCTGCCGCCCTATAGCCTGTCGCCCGCCATCGTCAAGGAAATCGGCCGGCAGGCCGAACAGCTGGCGCGCGCCATCGGCGTTGTGGGGTTGATGAACGCGCAATTCGCCGTGAAGGATGAGCAGGTTTATATTCTCGAAGTCAACCCACGCGCTTCGCGCACCGTGCCCTTCGTGGCCAAGGCGACCGGTGTGCCGATAGCGAAAATCGCAGCGCGGGTGATGGCCGGCGAAAAGCTGGCCAGTTTCGCGCTCAAACCAATGGCCATGCAGCATGTGGCGGTCAAGGAAGCCGTCTTTCCCTTCGCGCGCTTTCCAGGCGTGGATGTCTTGCTCGGGCCGGAAATGCGCTCGACCGGCGAGGTCATGGGCATTGACAAGGATTTTGCGCGCGCCTTTGCCAAGGCGCAACTGGGCGCCGGCGAACATCTGCCGCTCAGTGGCACCTGCTTCATCTCGGTGCGGAATACGGACAAGGACGCTATCCTGCCGGTGGCGCGCCGGCTGCGGCAATGCGGCTTCAACCTGGTGGCCACGCGCGGCACCGCGGCCGTGCTGCAGGCCGCGGGGTTACCGGTGACCATCGTCAACAAAGTCTATGAAGGGCAGCCGCATATCGTGGATTCGCTGATCAACGGCAACATCCAGTTGGTCGTCAACACTACCGAGTCCAACAAAGCCGTGTTGCAAGACAGTTTCAGCCTGCGCCGCGCCGCTCTGATGGGCAAAGTGCCCTATCAAACCACAGTGGCCGGTGCCCGCGCTGTCGCGGAAGCGATTTTTGCGTTGCAAAGTGCGCCCCTTGCGCCGCAGGCTTTGCAGGACTATCTTAAGGCATAATCATCGGTTTGACAGCGGCTGCGAATGCTTAGGCATTGGTGCGTCGGTTTTTGCTGTTTTCTGTTCGAGGTAATGCATGACGGATAAAGTGCCCATGACCCTGGCCGGCTTTGCGCGCTTGGAGGAGGAGTTACGTCATCTAAAGTCTGTTGAGCGCCCCGCCGTGGTCAAGGCGATTGCCGAGGCGCGTGAGCATGGCGACCTTTCCGAAAATGCGGAATATACGGCGGCGCGCGAGCGGCAAAGTTTCATCGAAGGCCGGGTGATGGAGTTGGAAGATAAGATCAGCCGCGCCGAGGTGATTGATGTTGCCAAACTGTCCGGCAAGGTTATCAAATTTGGCGCCACGATCACGCTGGTTGACGAAGATTCCGAAGAAGAAGTGCAATATCAAATCGTTGGCCAGGATGAAAGCGACATCAAGGATGGGCGCCTGTCCATCTCCGCCCCGCTGGCGCGCGCCTTGATTGGGAAGACCGTCAACGATACGGTCGAGGTCAGCACGCCGTCCGGCTCCAAATCCTATGAAGTGCTGAAAGTCGCCTACAAATAATCACGCTTCAGCCTATAACCGCTGATGCGGATGACGTGCTGGCGTGACCTTAACAACAACGATTAGGCAGGCGGTTCGATGTATCAGGAAGTTTTGGCTTGGGTTCAGCAATACGGGTTTTGGTTTTATCCGATAACCTTCCTGTGGGCGTTTATTGAAGGCGAGACGTTTCTGATTTTCGCCGGCTTCTTTGCTTCGCAGGACATGCTCTCGCTGCTGCCACTCATTCTCTGCGCCTGGATGGGAACCACGCTGGGCGACTACTGCTTTTTCCTACTCGGCAGGCATTACGGCAAAAAACTGATCGCTAGATTTCCGAAGCTGGAAAAAGGGCAGGAAAAAGTCATCAAATGGGTGAGCAAGCACGATGTCAAATTCATTCTCACCTACCGTTACATTTACGGCTTGCGCAACATCAGCGCCATCGCCATCGGCAACAGCAATATCAGCAACCTGCGCTATTTTGTCCTGAACATGATCGGCGCCCTGATCTGGGCCATCAGCTTCGCTTGCGGCGGCTATCTATTCGGCGATCTTCTGGTCAAGGACGGCGATGATCCGGTGCATTCGCTCATGATTGGCGTGTTGATAATCTTGCTGGTCGCGCTTGCGCTACGCTATGTCCACAGTCGCAAAGCCATCAAAGAAGAACAAGCGGCAGACAAAGCGGAGCTGCCGGATTAACCTCGCCAGCAGCGAGGTTTTTAATAAATCGTTCTGCCCCCCGTGGCTATGAAGCCGTGGTGTCGGTAGTTGGTTTGGCCATAAGGCAGGGGGCTACCGTCCAGCGTCGCTACGCTGCCGCCGGCGGCTAGCAAAATGGCTTCGCCGGCGGCGTTGTCCCATTCCATGGTTTCGCCAAAGCGCGGGTATATGTCCGCTTTGCCGAGTGCGATATAGCCGAATTTCAGGGCGCTGCTGACCATGAGATGTTCGGCGATAGCGTGTGCTTCCAGCCACGCGCTCAGGCGCGCGCCTGTTTTGGTGCGGCGGCCGGTGATCATCGTCATGCCTTGCGGTGGCACGGGGCGCACGGTCAGCTGCGTTACCGGCTTGGCGTCGCTTGATGAAAACCAGGCGGCGCCAGCGCCATCGTTCCAGAACATTTCCTGCCGTGACGGCGCGAATATCAAGCCAAAAACCGGTCGTTGGTGCACGACCAAGGCTATGTTGATGCTGTAATCATCATGACCGGCCAGAAAACTACGGGTGCCGTCCAGCGGATCAACCAGCCAGAATGGTTGGTCGCTGTGTGGCGCCATCTCCGGCGCGCTCTCTTCCGCGATGATGGGAATATCAGCTGAGAATTGCCGCAGGCCGGCCGTGATGCAAGCCTCGGCTGCGCGATCGGCGTTGCTTTGCGGGCTGCCATCCGGCTTGACCGTGACGGTCAAGCCCTTGGCTCGCTCAGCCAAAATGACCGCGCCGGCCTGCAGCGCCAGCCGCTGCGTAGGCGCTACCCAGGCTTGCCAATCCATCAGTTGATTTTCTTCAAGCCACGTTCAATCCGGTCAACCAGAGCTTCATCGCCGGTCAGAACACCACCGCTGGCCTCCATCTGGTCAATCACCGCATTCAGCGAGTGCAGTATGTCGCTGCCCTGGCTCTTGATGCCGTGGCGCATACTGTCGCCTTTTTGCTGCAAGGCGTCTATCGCGAAGGAAATGGCCGCGAGTTCGCTGCGCGCCTGCTGGGCGATGCGCGCCAGATTTTGCGCCTGCTCCTGCCAGCTTTGGCCGGCCTTGTCCACCATACCCACAGCCTGCTGCGTGTCTTGCCCAAGGGCCGTGATGTGCTTTTGCAGCGAGGCGCTGAGCTTCTGCAACTGCGCCGCCACTTGCTCGGTGCTGTTTTGCGCCAGCAGGCGGCTGCCTTCCATCTTCTGCTGCAGAATATCCACTTGCTGGATGCTGTGATCCAGCGTGCCGGTCAGGTAGGTCTGCGCTTCGTTGATCGTCGTCGTAGCGCCGGACAGATGTTTGATTTGCGTATCCACCGTCTTGCCAAAGCTGAGCAGTAGTTGCGCCGCGTCTTCCGCCAGCGCCTGCAAAGCCGCCGTCTTGCCGGCCGCGATGCCGCCGCTGGCCTCCATGGCGGCGCCAAAGCGTTCCTGCATGGCGACGATATCCTTCAGCGCGGCATCAGAGACGTGACGCATTACGCCCGCCTTTTGTTCCAGTTGCAGTGCGGCTGCCGCCACGCTTTCATGCAGTCCGGCCAATTCTTGCTGCAGACCCTGGCGCAACTCCTGCACATGCTGGCGATAATTGGCGCCGGCGCCGATCATGCTCTGCTCAGCCTTCTGGCTGATTTCCGCCAGCTGGCTGATGCTGCCGCCCAGCGACTGCGTACCCACAGTCAGCACCTTGGTGGTGGATTGCAGCTGCCCGTCCATGAATTGCAGCTTGCTGACGAATTGGGCGTTGGCGTTCTCCGCGCCGTCGCGCAGCTGCGTCAGGCGATCGCAGGCCGAAGCCATGTGCGCCAGCGCGGCGGCGGCTTGATCCACCAGTTTCTGCTGCTCCGCCACCAGAATGCCGCTGCCGCTCTGCAGGCTTGACATCTGGCCGGCGAGTTGCAGGCCGAAGCCGCGCAGGGTTTGATCCGCCTGCTCCGCCACGGTCTGCAAATTCTGCGTTTGCGCTGCCAGCTTGCCATATTGTGTATCACCGACGGTGACGATGTGCTGCGCGGTGGCCGCCAGCTGCTCGGCGGCTTTTTCCGCCTGTTCGCGCAAATGGCTGCCCGCGCGCGCCACGTGTTCCTGCGCGATGTCTATCACCTGCGGCAGGCGCGTGCCTTCCTGCCGCACCTGTGCGCTGGCGGCCAGCAGGCCGTCAACACTGCTGGTCACCTGCGCCACCACTTGCGTGGCGGCATTGGCCGTGAAGGTGCTATGTTCGCTCAGCCGCTGCATTTCCTCGCGCAGGTGGATGATCATGCCCTGCAGCTGGCTGGCAATGTGGCTGCTCAGTCCCTGAGTGCGGGTGCTGCTTTCCGCCAGTACGTCCAGAATGCCGCGCAGGTCATTGGCGGCGCTGGCGGTCTGCGCCGCCATGTCCACGGTGTGGGCGCTGACGCGCCGGCTGGCTGCGGCTAGTGCTTCCTGCTCGTCCTGCAACTGGCTGCCCAGCGCGCGCAGGCGTTCACTCACTTGGTCGGCCGCGCCGTCTAGTCGGCCGATTTCCTCATGCACGCTTTGCGACGCCAGGCGCGCGACCTGGCCGAAGCGCACCGCATATTGGTCGAGATTGCTAAGAATATCATGGTTCTGGCCGCGTATTTCCTGGCCGATGTCTTTCATCTCCGCCATGATGGTGCGCAGATTATCCGCCGCGCGCGCCGTTTCGCGCGCATATTGGTCGCGCATCTCAGTAGCGTTATCCAACATTTGCGCCCGAATCTGCGCATGATCCTTGCTGATGCGCTGCAGCAGCGTTTCCACCTGTTGCGCCAGGGCGTCGCCGCCCAGGTCAATGGAGCCGATGGCGTCGCGCACTTGGTGGCGCAGCCGTTCGCCGCTCCCGTCAATGCGCTCCAGCATCATCGTGATGTCTTCGGCAATGCGCGCCATGTCGGCTTCCGCCTGGCGCCGCAGCGTGCCAGTGTAATCCGCGATCTCGGTCTTGATTTTGTCTTGGTTCTCCTCAATCTGCGCCAGCATAACGGCGAATTCCCGCTTGGTCAGCGCCCCGGCTTGGCCGATGCGGCTCAGCACATCCTCATTCTGGAAGCGTAGATGGCCGATGCTGCCGTCAATCTGCCCCAGCAGCTGGCTGAGGCTGGCGCTGAAGCGTTCCGTCTCATCATCCGCCTTGCGCTGGAGCGTTTGGCTTTGCTGCGCGATGCGCTGCAAAGCCGTCTGGTTCTTGTCGTCAATCTGCTGCAGCAGGACGGTGAACTGCTCAGCAATTGCCTGCCGGCTGGTGCCGATGATGCCGAGGATGTCCTGCGTCTGGCGCTGAATGTCGCCGCCGCCGCTTTCAATCTGCGCCAACATGCTGAACAACTTGTCGCCATAGAAGCTGATCTCTTCCAGGGCTTTGTCGCGCAGCGAGGCGACTTGATCGCCGATCCGCTCGCGCAAGGCGCCGGTGCCCAGCTCGACGCGCCGCATGGCTTGATTGAACTGGTCATCCAGCTGGCCGCTCAAGGCGCCGATTTGCTGGTGCGCCCGCCCGGCCTGGCTCATAAAGCTGTCATTGGTCGCGTTGATCTGCGTCTGCAAACCATTGAAGAGGTCGCCCATGCCGCGCGCTTCCTGCATGGCGCGGTCGCGCAGCACAGCGATTTGGTGCAGCGCCTGATCGCGCATGGCGGAACTGCCGTCATTGAATTGCTCCAGGCAAGCTATCAATTCCGCTTCCATGGCGGCGCGGCTATTGCCCAGGCGGCTCAGGACATCGTCAGCCTGGCGGCGCAAATCATCGCCGCTGACTTCCATGTTTTGTAACACCTGGCGATAGGCTTGCGCCATATCCTGCGCTTCCTGCAGCGCCTGCGCCCGCACGGCGGCCGAATGATCCGCCATCTGTTCGCGGATTTGCACATTGTTGCTGGCGATGGCGCCGAGCAGGGAACCGATCTGCTGCATGATCAGGTCGCCACTTTGGTTGATGCTGCTGACCACATCCTGCGTCCGCGCCCGGATGACCCCGCCGCTGCTATCCACACCGTCCAGCAATTGCTGGACGCTGGCGAGCATCCGGCCAGCCTCGTCCGCCGTTTGCGCGCGCAGGGCAGAGGCTTGCT
>CAZBSB010000014.1:8673-12632 GCA_964494535.1 uncultured Rhodospirillales bacterium | reverse complement strand
CCTGTGGGTACTGGGTGCGGAGATCCTGCGCGAGAAGCCGATGCTGATCGAGGCGCATGCGCACCAGGCTCCGCAGTCTGTCGCCGACGGTGTGGTCGTCGCCGCCGATGCGTACCAGGCTTTGGCCCGTTTCACGCACTTGCGTGCCGCACAGCTGCAGATTGGCCACGGCATCGGCCACTTGCGCGGTCATGCCGGCGCTGCCGGCGCCAATCTCGCGCATGATGAGTTCGGACTGGCCGCGCAGCCGCGCGCCCTGGTCGGTCATGGCGTCGAACACTTGCGCGATGTCGGCGGCCAGACGCCCGGCTTCCGCCTGCGTTTGCGCCGTGATGGTGCGGGCATGTTCGGCCAGATTTTCGCTGACATCCATGATGCGCTGCACCTGATAGGCCGCTTCCTGCCCCTGGCGCACCACCGCCTGGTTCTGGGCTTCCAGCCCGTCGCCGGCCAGTTGCATCTCGCGCAGCGTTTCGGCGGCGCCGGCGCTCATGGCGCCCAGGGCACCTCTTACTTCGGCGGCCACATTGGTCAGCGCGGCGATGCTTTGCTCCGCCGCCTGCGCCGATGATTGATGCGCCTGCGCCAAGCGGTCGAACAAAGCCAGCAATTCTTCGCGCTGGCCGGCGGTGGCTTGCCGCAGCGTGTCCTGCTGTTGGGCGATTTGCTGTACGGTGGCTTGCAGCGCTTCCATCTGCTGCTGCGTGCCGGCGCGCAGCTTGCCCATGGTGTCGTCCGTCAGTTGCGTGAGGGACTGCAGCTGCAGCAGGCGTTCGTTCAGCTGTTGCGCGCCGCTGACATTGAGGGCGTCAAACTTCGTTTGCGCCTGGTCAGCGCCCTGCACCGCCTGCGCGACGCTTTGCACCAGCTGGCCGCTCATATGCTGCAACTGGTTGACGCCGCCTTGTAGTTGCGCCAGCAAGGCGCTGGCATGTTGCGCCATGGCTTCACGCAATGACTGGCTCTTGCCTTCCAGGCCGGCCAGGCTGTCATTCAGCAGGCGCATCTGCGTGTCGTTGGAGGCGTTGACATTTTCCAGGCGGCCGACTTGCATCGCCATATTCCCGCTGATGCGCGTCATATCCTCGATCACGCGGTCGGTTACGCCGCGCAGCGACTCCTGCTGCTGCATGACGGCGGCGTTATAGGCTGTCATTTGCGTGATGCCCGCCGTGGCGTTGTCCTGCATCAGACGACTGGCCTGCGCGCCTTCGCTGTGCAGGCGCGAGAGTTGGGCGATGATGCGGTCGTTGGCGACCGTAATCTGATCCGCCATCGCCTTCAAATCATCATTGCCGCTGCCGATTTGGCGCAATTTGTCCTGCAGCAAATCGCCCAGTTGGCCGATCTGCAGTGTCTGCGCCGCCACGAAATCTTGCAGGCTTGTTTCCTTGCCGGTAAGCAGCTTGTCCATTTCCTGCGCCAGGCTGTGGAAGCGCAGGCCGGCTTGATCCAGCAATATATAGGCGGAGTCCGCCTTTTTCTGCACCAAGTCGCCGGTGACAGCGAAGCGCTGCTCCAGCTGCGCGAGGTCGGAAGCGACATGCGCCAGCTTGTCCTGCAGCTGGGTCTGCAGCGTTGTGCCGCGTGTTTCCAGCATGTCTCCGGCGCCGCGCAAATCGCCGGCGGCGTGGTTGGCGAGGTCAATGAAAGCGAGACTCTGCGCGCTCAACCGTTGCTGCGCCTGCTCGATTTTATCCACGGCGCTAGCGGCGCGATCACCCAGCACGTCAATATCGCCGGAGAGGCGGTCGGCAGCGCGGCTGAAATTGCGCTCGACATTATGCGCCAGCACGTCTTGCTGGTCGTTCAATTCCTTGATGATGTCGAACAGACCGGTCAGCGCCGCGCTGTTGCGCGTCGCCACCACGTCGGCCGCGTCGCGGGATTGGGTGAGGGAGGCGCGCAGCTGCTCCACCTCGGCCGAACGGTCGGCCAGCGTTTGCGCCAGCCGCTCCATGCTTTGCCCGCCACGCTCGGCTGCCGCCGTCAACGCGTCGGTGGCTTGCTGGATGGGCGGCAAGGCTTGCGCCGTGAAGCCCTTCAGATAATCCTGCGTCATCGCCAGCGTGGTCGCGGTTTCGCGCACACCGAGATTGACTTGCTCCAAATGGCCGCTCATCGCCTTCACGGCCTCTTGATGCGTGTGCGACAGATCATAAATCTGTTGCTGCATCTGCTCCAGCGCCGCACCGGATTCCGCCGCGACCACGCGGCTGCCGGCGGCCAGACGCGCGCTGGCTTGTTCCAACGCGCGCGCCGATTGGTCGGCTCGGTCGTCCAGCCCCTGCAAGGTAGATTGCAGCGCGGTATCGGCCGCCATCATGCGGTGTTCGATTTTTTGCGCCAGGTCATCCTGCTTTTGGCCGAGATTGAGGAGATTGGACAGCAACGTACCGATGAAGGTGTTGCTGCGCGCCGTGCCTTGTTCCAGCGTGGCATAGGCTTGCTGCGCGTCATCCTTGAAGGCGCGGATTTTGCCGGTTTGCTGCTCCAAAGCCTGGGTGAATTGTGTCAGCGACTGGCTGCCTTCGCCGACCGTCAGCTTGATCTGGGCGGAGGCCTGTAGCATCGGCGCCAGCGTTTCGGCGCCGAATTGCGCCAACTTGGTTTCCGTGGCAGTCAGCGCTTCGCGGCCGATTTCCAGGCTTTGTTGCAGATGCATGGCTTGCTGCGCGTAACGCAGATTTTGTTCACTATGTAGCAGTTGGATGTGGTCGGCGCGCTGCTGCAGCTGTTGCTCGGCGGCGGTGGTGTTGGCCATCAGTTCCTGGCTGCGCTGGCCGATGGTTGCAGCGGCGGCATCAAGCTGCGTCGAGGCCTGCGTGGAGCGCGCGGCGATTTGATCCAAAACGCCCGTCAGATTCTGACTGGCGCTAGTCACACCGCTTTCGGTTTGGCGCAGCAGCTCTTCCTGCTTTTTGCCGAGGCCGAGAACGCGCTCGAGCAGGTTGCCGATCAGGCTGCTGCCCTCGGTGGCTGTCGTCTTGAACTGCTCGTCAGCTTTTAACAGCTGCGATTGGAAGTGCGTGTACTTGGCGGCGCCGCTGTCCAGCGCGTCGTTGAAGCTCACAATCGCGGCGCTGCCTTGCGCCACGCTGTCATTGATGCGGTCGGCGGCGCGTTTGACCTCTTTCAACGTCGCTTCACTGAAATCCGTCAGCTGTGCTTCCGTCTCCGCGATGATGGCGGCGGTCTGATCCAGCTTGCCGTTCAGTTTCTCCAGATGACGGGCATATTGCGTGGCCTGCTCCTCGTGCAACCGGCCGATTTCTTGGCTGCGCGCTTGCAGCGCCTGCTCCGCCACGGCCGTGCGGGCGATATAGTCGTCGCCACGCGCCGTGAGGTCGGATAACTGCTTGTCCAGCACGCCGGAGATATGGGTGCTTTTGTTCGCCAGGCCGTCCAGCGTTTCGCGATAGGCGCGGCTGGACTGGTCGAAGCGCTGCGCGGCCTTATGAGTGGTTTCTTCCTGCTGCCGGCTGAGGTTGAAGAGATTGCCTAGCAGCGTTGCAATGATGCCGCTGCTTTTTTCTCCGGCCTGCTCCAGCGCCTGGCTGGCCTGGCTGACATGCTGGTCATATTTGCTGACCTGCTGCGATTGCTGTTCCAGCTGCGTGGAGAAATCTTTCAGGCTTTCACGCGCCTGCGCCGTCGTCGTCACGATATGCGCCGCCGCCTTGCTGACCGGCTCCAGCGACCGCTGGCTGAAATCCTGGAACTGCAGTTCCGCCGCCTGTAACATGCCGGCGGTTTCGCGCAGATTGCCGTTCACGGTCTTGAGCAGTGTTTCATAACGCTGATTGCCGGATTCATGCAGCCGGTTCAAATCGGCGATCAGCCCCTGCAACTGCGCTTCGGCCTGCGTGGCGCGGCCGACCAAACCGTCTTGCTGCGTGCCCAGCGTCTGGCTGGCGCGCTGCAGCGTTTGCACGCTGGTTTCCGTGGCGTTGCCCAGC
>CAZBSB010000014.1:0-8663 GCA_964494535.1 uncultured Rhodospirillales bacterium | reverse complement strand
AGCTGGCGCAACATCGCTTCGTGCCGCTGCATTTCTTGGTGCAGCTGTTTTTGCGTGGCCTCGCCGGTCTGTGCCAGTACCTTGGTCAGGGTATGCAGGCGCTCTTCAATATCCTGTAGATCGCCGATGGTGACGTCGGCGCGGTTTTGCAGCGCGGTAGCGCTGTTGGCGGCCTGCGTTTCGAACACCTGTAATTGTTGCATATCCTGGCTTAGCTGCTGGTGCAGCTTAGCCATGGCCTGTTGTTGCCGCTCGGCCGCTGTGCTGGCCGTTGTCGCCGCGCTTTCATAGCCGCCGGTGGCTGCCAACAGTTGCGTGGTGAGGGCTTCTGCCTCGGCCTTGATGTGGCTGGTGACGGTGGTGAAGCGCGCAATGCTGTTTTCTGCCGCGTCGCTCAGTTTCGTCGTGCCATGCTGCAGGCCGGTCTGGATAGAGTCCGCCGCCAGCGTGATGCGATCCAGCAGCCCGGCCAAAGCCTGCGACTGCCCATCAATATGCCGGCTGCTATTCTGCAGCTTCTGGCCGAAACCTTCCACCTTGCTGGCGATTTCCTGCACATGTGTGTCCAGCACCGCCGCGGTGGCACGGGCGGATTGCAGCGCCGTATGTTCGATGGTCTGATAATTAGCGATGGCGGTGTTCAGCTGGTCGGTCGCCGCCGCGATGCGGGCAGGCAGATGCCGGCCGGCGGCGTCCATATCCTGCAGCTTGGCCGTGAAAGCGGCGGTGGACTGCTCGAAAGCGCTGGTGACATCCTTGCTGCGGTCATAGAACCGGTCGAGAATAACATCGAATTCCTTTTCCGCCTTGGCCATCGCTTCGCGGATGGTCATCTGCGTATTGATCAGATCTTCTTCCTGGCCGCGCAGGCTGCTGCGGATTTCGGCGCTGTCGGCGCGCACGCTGGCGAGGGACTGTTCCAGGTTCTGGTTGCCGGTCTTGATGTCCTGCAACACCTGCGTCAGCGCCTCGCGCAGCTGCTCGGCATTCGCCACCATCTGGCTGTTGCCACGCTGCAGGCGGCTTTCGATATCGCCGATGAGCCGCAGTTTCGTGTCCAACATGCCGTCAAAGGCCTCGGCGGCCTGCGTCAGCTTGCCGGCTTCCTGCAATTGCGCCATGCGGTGCATGGCGACCTTCTTCACCTCTTCGCGCTCCCAGGCCAATTGCTGCAGCAGATTGACGATTTCTTCTTCGCCTGCCACGCTGCCTTCGCGCAGCAGTTCGATCTGCTCCCGGATGGCGGCGTTGAAGCGGCGGATGCGGTTTTCGGCCGCGCCGTTTTCGCCGATGATGAGGTTCAACTGGCGGCGCAACGGTTCCGTCATCAGCTGCACATCGTTGGCGCGCTGCAGGTAGGCCGTGATCATCCAGATCAACGCGATCGGCGAGGCGACGGCGGAGAGGCCGATGGCCCAATTGGTCAGCGGAATCCCGCCAAAAGTGCTGGATTCACCGGAACTGATGAGCGCGGCGGCGACGATCACCACCCAGGCGAGCGAGACGGACAGGCCAAGCCAGAACGGCGTGACCGCATTCTCCCGCGCCGGCGCGACCGGGGGCGGCAGTTTTTGTTCAGGCTGGCTGGGGGCATCAGGTTGCTCAATTTTGGCAGCTTCGGATGCGGGCTTGGGATCAGCCATAGGGATTTCCTGACAATACGGTTACACAAGCACTTGTAACTTCACGCCAACATCATTCCCGTTCAGCAAACAGACGCCGGCGGCGATGCAATTTTCGTACGCGAAACGACCTCACCTTAATTTGAACCGAACGGAATGGGAAGCGATTCGCGCAACTTCCAAGCCCCACACACACACTTATCCACAACATCTATCATCGCGGCATTGCCGCAGACACACAGTGCCGTCAGAATATAAAAAAGTGAATATGGCAAATAGGTTACAGCCGCGTTGTTTATGCATTAGGATAAGCCATCATGTCGCGTCGCGTTTTACTTTTTCCGGCACTGCTGCTGGAGTCTGTGCAACTCAAATTCATCGCCGCCGAGCGCGCCGAACATATCATCGCGGCCGCAAGCAACGCTGAAGAGCCAGGGCTGCGACTCTTCGACCACACGACATTGTTGCCGCATGTGCATGACCCGATGTTCGGCGAAGCGCTGACGCGCTTGCTGCGCGCCGAGGCGATCACGCACATCTATTGTCCGCATGATCGCTGTTACCAAATTTTGCGGCAACTGTTGCCCAGCGACAACCCGCTCGGCGTGACGTTGAGCAACGGCTTCACGCAATTCGTGCCCGACCTGGTGCATGACGCGCTGCGCGCCAGCATCGCGCCCATCCATGACCGGTTCGCGGCGCGACAATGGCGGCGGCCGATTGTGCCGTTGGATGATTTAACGGCAATGCTGCTGACCGTTAGCCGAATTGGCGGTCAATCTCATGCCGGCAAACTGGCGACCATTGGCTGCATCGCCGCTGATGTGCCGGTGGGCGACTGGGTGGAGATCGGCGTGGCGGGGGGACGTTCGGCGGCGTTTCTGGCGTTGCTGCAGCAGTTTCTGGGCTGTGGAAAACTCGTGGCGGTTGATCCGTGGATAAATGATGAAATGCTGCAAAATATCAATGAGTTAGATGATAAATTGCCTGGGGATAACATAGCCTGGGAACGCAACGCGCGGGTCGCGGCGCTCAATCTGCTACCTTACAGCCGTAATAATATTGCCGTGTTGCGCTTGACCTCTGCGGATGCGTATCAATCTTACTTGCAAAATCGCGTGTTTCCGTCATCTTCTTTCGGCGCGGTGCCGACCACGGGGCGGATTGGGCTGCTCCATATTGATGGCAATCACGATTTGCCGAAAGTGGTGCAGGATTTAGCCTTGTGGGGCGGGCACTTGCTACCAGGCGGCTGGATGGTGGTGGATGATTATATGTGGGATTACGGCACGGGGCCACAGCAGGCGGCCGATGCCTGGCTGCAGGACAATCGCGCCCGGGTAGCGGAAGATTTCGTGGCCGAGCGGGCGCTATTCGTCAAAATCAAAGAGCAAGCGTCATAATAAGGACACTCAAGCCGGCCTACATAGCGTGAGAACAATATAGTGATAGGGAGTAGGCGCCATGGCCAATAACAAATTGCTTGCCGCGTTGGCGCTGGCAGCCCTGGCCGGCGGCGGCTGGTGGTATTATGGGCAAACGCAGGAGGCTAAGCCGCAAGGCACCAAACCGACCGCCGCGCGCGTGACCGTGGCGCGCGCCGTGCAGCAGGATGTGCCAGTCACGCTCCGGCTGCCTGCCACCGTTCATGCCCAGGCAACCGTGGCGGTGAAGTCGCGGCTGGATTCGCAGATCAATAAAATCCTGTTCAAGGACGGCGATCGGGTGGAGCAGGGTGCCGCGCTGTTTGAGCTGGATAATCGCGCGCTCAAGGCGCAGCGCGCCCAGCAGGCGGCGAATTTGCAGCGCGATCAGATTCAATTGAAGAACGCCAAGGCGCAATATGACCGCTCCTTGAAACTCAGTTCGCAGGATTATGTGGCCAGCGAGAAGCTGGAGCAGGACAAGACGAATTTCGAGGCGCAGCAGGCCGTGGTTGAAGCAACCCGCGCCCAGCTGGAGAGCCTGGATATTGAATTGGACTACACCACCATCAAGGCGCCGATAGCAGGCCGTGCCGGCACCATCGCGGTTACGGCCGGCAACAATGTAAAGGCGAACGACACGGAACCGCTGGTCACCATCAACCAGATTGATCCCATCTGGGTGCAGTTCGCGGTGCCGCAGCGCCATTATGACGCGTTGCGCCAGGCCATGACGCTGGGCAAGGTGGCGGTCACCGCCACGCGGCCAGAGTCCGGCGTCACGTTGCACGGCGCGCTGGATTATATTGACAACAAGATTGACGCCAATAACGGCACCTTCGCGGCGCGCGCCAGCTTCGGCAACGCAGAAGAGAAATTTTGGCCGGGCATGTTCGTGGATGTCTCGTTGCCGCTAGAGACGCTGAAAGGCGTCTTGACCATTCCGGCCGGCGCGGTGACGGAGGCAAATAATGAGCAGATTATCTTTGCCGTCGCGGCCGATAACAAGGCGCAGCGCCGAAAGATCAAGGCGAAGATTGAGGACAAGCTGGCGATTATCGTGGAAGGCGTGCAAGCTGGCGAGATGGTGGTGACGGACGGGCTGCTGCGCGTCACCGAAGGCGCGGCGCTGACCTTCGATGCCGCGCCCGCACCGGCCAGCCCCGCGAGTGCCGCGCCATGAGTTTGGCCGAGTTCTGCATCCGGCGTCCGGTCTTCACCATTCTGCTGATGCTGTCGCTGGTCGTCGGCGGTTTGGCGGGTTATCGCACACTCGCGGTTAGCGCGCTGCCGCGGGTTGACTTTCCCACCATCTCCGTCACCGCCAGCTTGCCCGGCGCCAGCCCGGAGACGATGGCGGCTTCCGTCGCCACGCCGCTGGAGCGGCAATTCTCCACCATAGCCGGCGTGGATTCCATGACGTCCACCAGCTATCTGGGGCAGACGCAGATCACCCTGCAATTCAATCTTGACCGCGACATAGACGGCGCGGCGCTGGACGTGCAGACGGCGATCTCCGCCACGCTGCGCCGCCTGCCGCGGCAAATGACCACGCCGCCGTCGTTCCAGAAGGTGAACCCGGCCGACCAACCGGTGTTCTTCGTCGCCGTGAGTTCGGACTCGCTGCCCGTCTCGCAGGTCAATGAGTATGCGGATACGCTGATGGCGCAGCGCATCTCCACTTTGCCGGGTGTGGCGCAAGTGCAGGTGTTCGGCGCGCAGAAATACGCGGTGCGTGTGCAGGTTGACCCGCGCCAACTGGCTAGCCGCGACCTGGCGATCGAGACGGTGCAGGAATCCGTGAGCCAGGCGGCATCCATCACGCCCGTTGGCACCATCAGCGGCGACAAGCAGCTGTTCAACCTCAAGGTTACCGGACAGCCGGACGATGCCGAAGGGTTCCGCCAACTCATCGTGGCCTGGCGCAACGGCGCGCCGGTGCGGCTGCAGGATGTCGCCACGGTCACGGATTCAGTGGAAGACACGCGCAGTTTCGGCGCCATCAACGGCCGCAATGCCGTGGTGCTGGCCATTCAACGCCAGCCTGACGCCAACACGATAGACGTGGTCAAGCGCGTGCGCGACCTGTTGCCCGTGTTCGCTGCGCAACTGCCGGCGGCGATTACTATGACGCCGATGTTCGACCGTTCGGTCGCCATTAAACATTCGGTTGACGATGTGCAGTTCACCTTGTTCCTGACCATCGGCCTCGTGGTGCTGGTGATTTTCCTCTTCCTGCGCCGGCTGACGGCCACGCTCATTCCCGCCCTGGCCGTGCCGCTCTCCATCATCGCCACTTATGGCGTCATGGCGCTGCTGGGCTATAGCCTCAACAATGTTTCCCTGCTGGCCTTGACGCTCTGCGTCGGTTTCGTGGTGGACGATGCGATTGTGATGCTGGAAAACATCATGCGGCATGTGGAAGCTGGCATGAAGCCGTTCGACGCCGCCATCAAAGGCGCACGCGAAATCGGCTTCACCATCGTCTCCATGACCGTGGCGCTGGTAGCGGTGTTCATTCCGGTGCTATTCATGGGCGGCATCATCGGGCGGCTATTCCGTGAATTCGCGGTGACCATAAGCGTCGCTATTCTGGTTTCCGGTCTCATCTCCCTGACCTTGACCCCCATGTTGTGCAGCCGGTGGCTGCGGCACGATACCGGCACGGAAGGCTCCGTGGGGCGCTGGCTGGAGCGCGGCTTCAACGCGCTGCAATCGGCCTATGGCCGCTCGCTGCGCGCCGTGTTGCGCTGGCGGCGATTGGCGCTGTTCATGACCTTCGCCACGCTGGGTGGTGCCGTGGCGGCCTTCATCTATGTCCCCAAGGGGTTTTTTCCGCTGGAAGACACCGGTTTCATCTTTGCCTCTACGGAGGCAGCGCAGGATATTTCCTTCAGCGCCATGGTGGAGAAGCAGCGGCAGGTGGCGCAGGTCATCAAGGCCGATCCCGCGGTGGAGAACGTGTTCGCGGCTATCGGCGGCGGGCGCGGCGCGCTCAATTCCGGCCGGCTGTTCTTCAGCTTGAAGCCCATCGGCCAGCGGCCGCCGGCAGCGGCGGTCATTGCGCGTGTGCGGCAAGCAGTTGGCGAACAAGTTACAGGCCTGAATATTTTCATGCAGCCGGTGCAGAATATCCGCATCGGCGGCAATCTCAGCAAAAGCCTCTATCAATATACGCTGCAGACCGGCGATCTGGCCGAGCTTTATCACTGGACCGGCGTGTTGGAGCAGGCTCTGCAAAAGGAGCGGGGCTTTCAGGACGTGACGACCGATTTGCAGCTGAAGAGCCTAGAGCTGCGCCTGGCCGTCAATCAGGACAAGGCCGCGAGCTATGGCGTGAATTTTGACGCCATTCGCCAAGCGCTCTATGCCGCCTTCGGTAATTCCCAGGTCGCCACGATCTATGGCCAGGCCAACGACCATGCCGTGATCATGGAAATCGCGGCGCAGGATTTGAGTGACCCTGCCGCCATCAAGCAACTTTTCGTTCGCGGCAAGGACGGCCAGCTGGTGCCGCTGGATGCCATCGCCAGCATCAGTCAGGGCGTGAGCGCGCTCTCCGTCAACCATCTCGGCCAGTTGCCGGCCGTGACGATCTCCTTCAATCTCGCTCCGGGTTACGCGCTGGGCGACGCCATCACGGCCATCAAAGCCGTCGAGCGGCGCGTGGAGCTGCCCGCGACCATCAGCACCAGCTATCAGGGCACGGCGCAGGCTTTCAGCGACTCTGCCAAGGGGCTGGGCTTTTTGCTTCTGGTGGCGGTGCTGGTGATCTACATCATCCTAGGGATGCTCTATGAGAGCTTTATCCATCCCATCACGATTTTGTCGGGCCTGCCTTCGGCGGGTCTGGGCGCCATCGCGGCGTTGATGCTCTATAAAATGGACATGAATGTCATTGCGATCGTCGGCGTGCTACTGCTCATCGGTATCGTCAAGAAAAACGCCATCATGATCGTGGACTTCGCCATCACGGCGCGGCGCGATGGCATGGACGCGGATACCGCGGTCACGCAAGCCTGCCTGCTGCGCTTCCGCCCGATCATGATGACCACTATGGCCGCGTTGTTTGGCACCTTGCCCATCGCTATCGGTTATGGCGCCGGCGCCGAACTGCGCCAACCGCTGGGTGTGGCAGTGGTCGGCGGCCTGCTCGTTTCGCAACTACTGACGCTCTACATCACGCCGGTGGTCTATCTTTACCTGGAAAAATTGTCCGGTTGGCTTACACGGCAGCGTGGCGAGGCGGGTACGGCGAACGCTTCTTGACGCGCGATTGACCTAACCGGCCTGGGCTTCACCGGCGTGACCACTGGCACGCCGAACGCGGGGCAGCTGCGCGTGACGTTCGACGCTTATTACAATCACACCTATGTGCGCGACCTCAACGGCTCCGGCTTCGGGCTGTATCTCGCGGGCAATCAGAGCACGCTGAGCAACAGCGATTTTATCGGCCTGGTGCCCGTCGGCCAAACGCTCACCGGCACATCCGGCATGGTGGTAACTTGCTTGATTCAAACCTGTGGAGTAGCCGCCTGATCTTTGTCATATTCTATTGCGTTTTGTCAGGAATTTTCGGATGGGTGATGCCTTGCAATTTATATCCCCAAGCAAAATGGTATCTTATAAAAGAATCGCGCCGCCACTAATTTTGCTGCTGGCTCTATTGTTACCTGCGGTGGGTTGGTCTTGCGATAACTGCCCAACAACAATGCCACGAAAAAATCTTGAGTGGATTTATGACGGCAACTCGTTCTCGCGTAAATTCATTCCAAGGCTAAGAACGAGTGATGGCAATGCTGTATATGATGGTGAAACGGTACATTCACGGAAACCGCAGGGTGTTTCTATTGACGAAATTAGTCGCTTCGCATCGCTAGCAAGTACAAAAAATAAGAGCAGCCAAAGCTACGACGAAGTTATCATAGCAAAATGGGAAACGCCACTGCGTGTGAGGATTCTTGACGCGAGTGGCGACGACTTGCCCGAAGACCATTACCAGCGCAAGGCGATAGTGACATACCTTGCGGAATTGTCGAAAGATATTGAATTTCCTATTGGCGTTACAACGCGTGACAAACAGGATAACAATGTCAGTCTAATTATTGGAATGCTGCCTAGGGATCTCAGCAAAGAGAAACGCGTCGTAGATGCAAGACATGAGCTGACAGTTCCACCTTTTGTTGTTGATGACAGCTTTGGGGCAATTATGGGCGTCCCGAGCATGAATCAGGAACAGAAAAATTTGGCTAATGCTTGGCTGGGCAGGGCTGGAAAATTGGGGCGATGGAATAGCAACATGATGTTTGACGCCGCTGCAGGATTTTATCACCCCATGCAAAAATTTTATAGTGTGTATTCCGTCAACTCCGAGATTCAGTCTTGCGTGATGCTATTTGGCAGAAGCCAAATTGATGCAAATGACGTGAATTCAATTTTAACAGACTTAGGAAGTTGGATGCCAAAATGTTTGGGGTTGGACAATATGAGTGCGGCGAACTATTACCCGGATTTAGGGCAGTGGACGCATCTAAAAGACATCATGAATAGACATAAAACCTATATTTTAAAACTTCTTTACAAAAACACTAAAGCAGGCATGACTGCTGCGAGTGCT
>CAZBSB010000013.1:0-20560 GCA_964494535.1 uncultured Rhodospirillales bacterium | reverse complement strand
ATGCCGATGTGCTTATCACTTGCCTTTGATCGCATCGCGCACGCCGAGCATGGCACGAAGGGGACCACTCTCAAGGCGTGAAGGCAGGCCGTAGTGAAGAACGATATTTGCCCGCCACTGGCCCACGGGCCACGGCAGGGCCGTATGCATCGTTCGGTAACCGTAGAAGATCAATGCCTCACCGGGAACCAATGGATATGTGGAACGCTCCGGGTCCTTTTTGAATTGATCGGTCGCCCTGGGATAGGGGTCTTTGCCTATCCGCATTCTCTCCCGAAACATCGACGTCACACTTCGCCTAAGCGGACGGTCGGGCGGCAAGGTACCGAACTGGCCAGTTCCGGCGTCCGGAACAGTCACGGGAATCATGGCCGTGACCGTGTTGGCGTCATAGTGCCAGAGGAAGGGAATGACGCCGCGCGAGCCATCATGTATCCGAAGTGCTCGTCGATCGTAATATTCGGTACTCTCGACTCCTGACGACGACTTGATGGCCAGCGTTCTGAGCATCTCTTCCATCTCAGGATTTTCCGCCAGTTCGCGAATCGCTGGGCACTCCCATTCATTGAGGTCGAATAAATCGTGATCGCCTGACCCGTGCCGTGCCACGTAGGCCGCAACCTCTTCACGTGCCGCAGCGATCCAACTGGGTGAAATTGCACCGCGGAGAATGGATATGCCCCGTTCGTGCAGATCCTTCTCAATCTGCGCTACCTGAGCGCCGGTGACCGAGAACAGATCGCTGCCATCGCGCAGACCAGGATCCGAATTCATAATCGGTAGAGGGTAACAGGATGGGCGTGCGTACGCGGGGGTTAGATGTCGCCCGATCAGCCCCCGATGTCACGCTCGGCAGGCTCGGTGCGGGCCTTGGTGTTGAGTCGCGCCCCGCGACGTGCTCCCACGAACACGATCACACCGCCCACGGCCGCGACGGCCGCAAGACCTCCGGCGAGCCACCACTGCCAGGCCCTGCTACTCCCAGCCGCCGATGGTCCCGGTAGAGCAGCGACGCCAACCGAGGGATTGGACACCATGATCGGTTCGCTGCCCGGGGTGGACACGACCGCTTGACCGGTCAACCCATCCCACCGCTCCGGTTTGGCAGATAGCCAACGTAGCAATTCATCGAGTTGCGCGGGTGCTTTGTTCGAGGTGGCGATCAAAATCGGTCGTTGACCGTCGAATACGGTCTGGAGCGACCCGAATTGGGTCATCGGGTTGAGGGTCAGCGTAGCCGCCTTGTGGTCGGGGTCCGTGCCCCAAACAGTCACATTGTTCTGATCGGTGTCGAACGGAGCTGTGATTGTCGGTATCGGCCAGCTGCCAGCAGAAATGATAATTGCTGGTTGGTGGCTGTCGATGGCTTGTTTAAGTCCGGTCACAGTAGTATCTAGCGGGACCGCGCTCATATGTTGAAGGCCTGTAACTATCTGAGTCGCGCGCACAGTGTCGCCAAATGCGTCGTCGCTCACGCCGATTTGGATGCGTGGCATCAGGGCTTGCGGCAGGGATCCAAACCCCAGCGATACCGACGGAGTCATTGGGCTAGTGACGATCTCGGTGTTCGGGTCAATCCGGAGTGTCATCGGAACGTACTCACCGCAGCGTCCGGCGTCGGCGGTCGTGGTGTGCACCGCGACCCGGAGCGTGGTGATGCGCGTAAGCAATCCGGACGGAATGTCCAGCCAATGATCGATCGTGCCGGTGGCCTCGACCGGCCATCGGCCGAGGATCTGGTCGCCTACCGTAGCGGTGACTTCACCGCCAAAGTTGTTGGGCATCGGCGTGTGCGAACCAATTAGATGAACGCGAACTGTGCCCAGCGAGTGACCAAAACGAGCCTGGCTCATGTCGATTGCGACCTCGGGCCAAATTCCCATCGAAGTGAGCCCCGCTTGCCTCAGCTGTGCGAGCGTGGTGGGATCGCCAAGAAAGTCCTGCGGGTCGCGCAACGGGCCTGTGACAACCGTATCGGTGCTGAGTGCGTAGGCCACGAGGGTATCCCCCAGCAGTCGCACCTGATTGGCGAGCGCATCGCCCTGCCCGGAGACGAGCAGTGCCGGCATATCGGTGGTGCTCGGCTGGAGCGAAAGACCAGTCGCTGGACCTTCTTTGATGAGGATCTGGCGTTCCAGCGGCGCGGAGGGTCCGAGGGCGCCGGTCGTGGGATCCACTGGCACGATGAACACACCGGGGTTCTGCGAGCCATAGCGCCGTTCGATGGCCGCGGCCAGCTGGATCGCTGCGTTCGATTCGGACTGCGACGGCTTGGGCGGCAGCGCGATGGTCAACTTGCGAAGGACCGGCGGGAGGAAACCAGCCACAGTCGTCGGCGCGACCTCCACGCCGGCAAACGTGACGACACCATCGACCAGTCGCAACGGATTCCGGAAATCCCAGCAGTAGTTGTCGATCGGTAGCGCGGTCACGGTAAGCGAGACGGTCACCGCATTACCGACGACCTCGGCGCCAGCAAGGGGGATCGCGACCGGAGCCCGATCGGTGAGCGGCAACCCCAAGCGGCTGATGGTGCGGCCGTTCTGGGTGACCGCCAGGCTGGCGTACCGAAGTTCGATCGGTGTCTCGATCGTCGCGTTCACCGCCACCGGCGCCAGCCCCTGTGGGACAGGAAACGTCAGAGTGCCGACGGTAGTGCCTTGATTCGACGAGAAAAACGAGCCGTTGGCTGTCGACCCCAGATCGACCAGCGACAGCGTCGGAGAATCAGCGAGGGAACCGGTAGCACTAGCCGGTGCAGCTACGTCCGGGTCAGCCGAGGCGGGCGGCGCAATCCAGAAGAGCATTCCGAGGACAGCGACGAATGCACCGAAGCGGCCTACATACACGTTACCGAACATATCAAACTTCGTGCCTTTTCAAGAATGATGCGCAGTGAGAAAATCATCTGGAACATTCATCTGGCTATTGTCGAGTGGCGTCTCAACGCCCAAGAGAGACATGAAGCACTCTTTCTTGCTCATTGAAGCAGACACAAGACAGCCTCGTTACGATCGCACCAATGGCGCCGGAATTAGTGGCAAGACGCGGAACGCCGCTTGGCGTGCCCGCTTCCATGACGAGGAGCAGAATGTCGTTCGTGTCCACACTCCAGAGATGCTAGCGTGACCGACTCCGAATTCAGCGGAAGCGATGCCAGCGACCCGGGTGGCCCGCGGTCGTCGATGAATGCCTTGGAAAGACTCTTGTCGATCTCGCCGAGGCTCCGGAGCGCGCTCGTCTCAGAATCCGGACCAGGCCGGCTCCTCCGCCGCGCGTGGTACGTGGGCCGGCAGCAGTGCAACCTGTGCGGGAGTTGGGTCCGCTTCAGAGGGAGTTGGGTCGGCGCAAAGCTGGTCGCGTACGGATTTCCCTACCCCATCGACGACTTCGAGACTCTGAATCACGACCGGTACCTCTGCCCGGTGTGCCGCTCCAACGACCGGGATCGGCTCTACAAGCTCTACATCGACCGCTACCTACAACCAAACGCCAGCATTCGCCGGGTGCTCGAGTTTGCACCTTCGACAGCCCTCTCCGCCTATCTGCGCAGCCGCACCGACCTCCGATACCGCACCGCAGATTTGATGATGGCCGGCGTCGACGACGTCGTCGACATCACCGATATGCCGATGTACGCCGATGGTTCGTTCGACTTCTTCATGTGCTCGCATATCCTCGAGCATGTGTCGGACGACAGCCTCGCTCTTAAGGAGCTGCACCGGATATTGGCGCCCGGCGGCAGCGGAATCATCATGACCCCGGTGATGCCAGATGGCAGGTTTGACGAGGATCCCTCGGTCACCGACGAAGCCGAGCGGTGGCGCCGGTTCGCCCAGGGCGACCACGTGCGCCTGTATGACCGCTCAACGCTGTGCTCACGTATTCGGCAGAGCGGCTTGGAACTCTCTCTCCTCGATCGGAACACGTTCGGCGACAACACTTTCGAGCGACATGCCATCTCGCTCCGGTCAATGTTGTACGTCGTTCGGAGGCCGGCAGTAACGTAGTTCGGGGCTTCCGCAACGTTCCCGCGGCTCAGATCTAAATCTGAAGCGGGCCAACATTCCGCTACCGGGTATTTAGACTTTCGGGCGAAATTGTGAAATATAATTCCGCGTTAATCGAATAGTTCAGCTCTACGTCCGGCTTTTGCGATGTCCGCTAGCCGAGCACATCAAAATCACGGGGTCCCGAACCCAGCTAACTGATCTCGCCGAAGGCCGCCATTAATCAGCGGCACGCATTCGCCATAGTTGAGTCAGTTCTCACGCTCCGCGATCGCTGCCAGCATCCGATTGCGGCGCGGTGACGGAGTTCGCGTGAGCCTAGGGTTTGTTTCTCGGTGGACCGCGCGGCCGCGTGTTATCGTTCAAAGGTGGATTTATTGCACAGCGCACGGGTGATCGTGCGTCGCGCCGGTATCGATGTATCGCGCTACCGTCCTGAACTCGACCACAACCACCAGCTCGTGAAGCAGCTTGAATCACACGACGTTAACGTCGTCCTTGATGTCGGCGCCAATATAGGGCAATACGCCATCGATATTCGCACCGCCGGCTTCAAAGGTCGAATCGTTTCGTTTGAACCTTTGTCGAGCCCATTTTCCGTGTTAGAAAAAGCGGCATGCTCCGACCCACTATGGCATTGCAAACAATGCGCACTCGGTGATGAAGATGGGACTATTTCGGTGAATGTCGCGGCCAATGACGGGCGCAGCAGTTCTATATTGCCGATGCTCGAAACTCATCAGGGCGCGTTTCCTGAAGCAAATTACGTCGGGACCGAGGAAGTACCCCTATGCCGTCTCGATTCGGTGGCGGCCGAAGTTCTGAGGCCGACGGACGTCGCCTTTCTCAAAATCGACGTCCAAGGGTATGAGAAACTGGTGCTCGCCGGCGGCCCGTCCACAGTGACTGATCGTTGCGTCGGTATGCAACTGGAGCTATCCCTACTCCGCTTGTATGGCGGTGACATGTTGATACGCGAGGCGCTCGATCTCGTTTATTCGTTGGGGTTCACGCTGACGGGATTGGATCCCTGCGTCACGGATCCCCGCACGGGCAGACTGCTACAGGCCGACGGCGTCTTCTTCCGCGAAGATGACTGACCCTCCAGATATCGAACTCGAACACCGGCACTACACTGCGCTTATGCTTCTCCAACGGCTCATGGTGGCTGATCGGCCGGTCGGCGATTGACGCGGTCCCCCGTGGTGCTGCAGTTCTCCTCGATACCGCCGTCCGTGCAATACGGCGGTGCAGAACGAGTGGTTGGATCGTTTGCCGATGAGCTTGAGCAGGCTGGTTTCGAGGTGCACAGTTGCGGGTTGAAACCTCGTGACGCCGATCCTGCCGAGCCCGGTCATCCGATCGCCAACATTTATTGGCCATTCGATACCGAACGCCGCGGCGCCGCGCAGCGCGTGCTGTGGCACGCGATCGACACCTTTGCGCTCGCGGGAAAGGGTGCGGTCCAGAAAATCGTGGACAAGCTTCGACCCAACGTCATGATCACACACAACCTGCGCGGCTGGGGTTACGCGCCTTGGGTCGTGGCCGGTGAGCGGAACATCCCCCTCGTTCACGTGGTGCACGACTACGGCCTGATCTGCAATTCTTCAACACTATGGCACAGCGGGGTGTGTGCCGAAATATGCACCGCTTGCCGGCCACGGCTCACGATGACAAGGCGCCGCTGGCCCGGCGGCCAATTGGTGGGGGTGTCGAGAGCCGTGGTGGCCGAACACGCGCGGCGTGGACTCCCTGCCTTCGAGCACACAGCCGTGATAAACCCGATCGCCGCCGCGGGTGATCTGACAAGTAGCCGCCAGTCTGGATCGAAAGATGTACCGACCACGCTGGGCTACCTCGGACGCTTGAACGAACCCAAGGGCGTCGAAGTCCTCTTGGCCGCGGTCGACGGCAGCGACAAGAAACTGATGGTGGCCGGCCGGGGTGAACCGGGCTACGTCGAGCGCCTGATGGCCCAGACCCACGGCAACGTCGAGTGGCTCGGGTGGTCCGATCCGCAGGTCTTCTACCAGATGATCGACGTGCTGGTTGTCCCCTCGGTGTGGCTTGAGCCATTCGGCCTCATCGTGGTCGAGGCCGCGCGTGCCGGTGTACCGGTGCTGATCGCCGACCGTCCTGGACTCGTCGAAGCCGCCCACGTGGCCGGTGCGCACTATGCCACCTTCACGGCCGACGACGCCGACGCATTGAGGCAAGCCCTCAACCGCCCGTTCAGTAGCTACCGCGTCGAACCACCGAAGATCGAACAGTCCAGCATCGTCGGGCTGGTCAAAGGCCTGACATCGGCAGGTACGGTCGCATGACACGGAACCGGTTGCGGGCGTTGGCTTTCGTCGTCCTTGGACTTGTGGTCGCGGCGGTCGTTGGTACTTGCAGGGCTGCTCCGTTCGCTACAGGGGAATCGAGCCAGATCGGCATGATGGTACGGCTTACCGACGCCGACCAGACAACAATCACCCGCGAGTTCGACCTGATGGCGAAGATGCACGTGACCTGGGTCAGGGCCGACTTCTTCTGGCCGTTGATCGAACCCGAACGTGGTCAGTTCTCGTGGACCTACACCGACGAAATCGTGAAGCAAGCTTCGGCGAGGGGGATGAACGTCATCGCCATCCTCAGCCATACCCCTGACTGGGCACGTGGGCCTGGGACGACACGCGACCACCCACCAGTTCACATGTCCGATTTCGCCCAGTTCGCCAAGGCCACCGCGGCACGGTACGCCCATATGGGCGTGCACACCTGGGAAGTCTGGAACGAGCCGAACAGTCATGTCTTCTGGGCGCCCGCACCCGACGCGAACCGATACGGGCAACTCTTCCAGGCGACCGCAGCAGCGGTGCGCGAGATCGATCCCAAAGCCACCCTGCTCACCGGCGGGCTCACCACCGGCGACGACGACGCAGACGGCTCGAGGATCTCACAGCTGACGTTTGTCAAGCAGCTGTACGCGAACGGGACCGCTCAACAGGCCGACGCGATCGCCGTGCACCCGTACACTTTTCCGGTATTGCCGTCCGACACCCAAACTCCCGTGGCAGGGGGGATCAATGAACTGCCTGAGCTGCATCAGCTGATGGAACGCAATGGGGACGGCGCCAAGAAGGTGTGGATAACCGAGTTCGGTGCGCCCACCGGAACAGCGCTTGGCGCCATCTCTGACGAGGACCAGGCCGTGACGATTTTGGAGGCCCGCAAGCTCGTCGAGTATTGGCCGTGGGCTGGGCCGCTCATTTATTACGAGCTGCGCGACGGTGGCACCAACCCCGCAGTCGCCGGGGAGAATTTCGGAGTGGTGCGCAGAGATTTCAGCTTGAAGGCCGCTGGACAGGCCCTCATTGGGCAATACCTCTGGTAGGAAATGTCGGGTTAGCGGAGTGCGTCGTGATCGACAGACCCGACCCGACGGTGCCGCCCGCTCCGGCGATCAGACAATAATTGCAGGCCCACAGCTGCAAAAGCACCCGCGAGTAAACCGGCGGCCGCGGCGACGGCCGCGTTCAACGTGACTTTCCGGTTGGCTGGGTCCGAAGGTATTGCTGCCGGTGTCACTTCGGTGACGACGACATTGCCGTTCTCGATTCGCGTGATGTTCGCTCCGAGCTCCTGGAGGGTGGCATCGGCGATACGAGCCGCCTGACTTGGATCGCTGTCCGTCACGCTGATGCGCAACACCGCTTGGTTGGGCACTGGCTCGGAAGTGATTCGAACGCCGGCTGGGTCGCGAACAGAGAGCCTGGTGTAAACCGGAAGGAGGACCGGAGTGGTGGTGCCCAACTGGGCGTAGCTTGTCATCCGCTCGGCGATGTATTGGGCGCCATTGCCTAACGCCCACGACGGCCTGCTCTGCGGGCTGCTGACGGAAACCACCCCCTCGGCCGAAGCGGTATACACCGGTGGGCGCAACATTGTCAGGATTCCCACAATCACCGCTGCGGCCACCGCTGCGCCTACGACGATCAGCCACCTGCTTGCGATCGCTCTCAAAACTGCCGCGGTATCCATCAGCTGCTCCTACTCTTTTCCGCCGTTGCGCTCGGCAGTTCCGCGTTGCCGCAGCTTACCCGGCCCG
This sequence comes from uncultured Rhodospirillales bacterium, assembly GCA_964494535.1. Lineage (GTDB taxonomy): Bacteria > Pseudomonadota > Alphaproteobacteria > UBA9219 > RFNS01 > JAGOHT01. The sequence goes on along the minus strand of CAZBSB010000013.1, from coordinate 12,454 downwards.
CTCAGTGATTACGTTTGCTGTAGGCGCTTTTCGTCCCAGCTTCCCACGTAGCGACAGGCCGGCAAGCTGGATAAGCGCATAGGTGACCGCGAGAACGTTGTCCAGCGCCCGCCATCGGGTTACCCGAACACCACTGAGCCGACGGACCCGGTACTCGTCCCAATGGATCGCCCACCACGACCGCGTCGCACTGATACCGGTGTAGTCGAAATTGCAGACGAAATCCGCCATCACCAGCGGGGGCGAGCGGTCGCCGGCACGCACCATGAACAGCAGATCGGCCGCGACGGGCATCTTCTCGTCGTACCCGCCGAGGCGCCAGAAAAAGTCCCGCTTGAACGCAGCGGCCTGGTGGGGCAGAGACCGTCCCAAGATCGCGACGTTGAACATGCTGAATGGAACCAAGGCGAGCACACTGTGAAGGCTCTTATCCGCCCTGACAACTCGAGCCAGACCATAGAGCCAGTCCGGATGCCCTGCATCCTCGGTCGCGGCGGTGACCCGCTCGAGCACTTCAGCATCGCCGAAGACGTCACCGGAATGCATGAACCACACATATTCACCACGCGCCATCTGCGCGCCCTTGTTCATCCCGTGATAGCGACCCCGATCGGGCTCACTAACCCATAGGCCGTCGAAGTTGGCCGCTAACCACTCAGCGGAACCATCGGTTGAGCCGGCGTCGATGACGATGTGCTCGAAGTCGCGAAAGGTCTGCGATTCGACTGACTCGACCGTTTCGAGAAGTCCGTCCATGTTCTGGAACGCGATCGTCACGATGGAAAAGAGCGGTGCGCTCACGTAAGCGTCCTCCAAGGTCCATTCGGGTCGGGTCAGCCAGGGCCGGTGGCAGCGGGTGGGGCATGGACACCGGAGATCCGCTCCGTGCCGAAGATCGCATGCGCGGCGCCCGCCCACCTGAAGCGGTCGGCATTGGCGCGAGCCTTGGCGCTCAGTTGCTCACGCAGACTGGAATCGGTGATGATGCGTTGAACCAATTCGACGCACCCATCCATGTCGTCGGGATCGAATCCCAGGCCGCCGTCGCCGGCCGTCTCCGTCATCGCGGAGCCGGTGGCAAACACCGACGGGCAGCCCAACTTTCCCGCCTCGATGATCGGGATGCAAAAGCCCTCGTACCGCGACGGTGCCACGAGGACCGCAGCACCTGCATAGAGCCGTTCCAATTGCCGGTCGTCGACACGACCGAGCTGACAGGCGTTGTCGCGGAATTCCAGGTGCACGCTCTTCAGCACGTGCTGGGCAGTGCCCACGACGACGACTGGCACTCCTGCCCCACCGAGCGCCGCGACGGCCGCGGTGACATTCTTGTGCGGTGAAAGGTTTCCGACGATCAGGGCGTATGAGCCTGTTTCGAACGGCAGCGGCGGAGCCGGCCCGTCAAGCGCCCGCGTCCCGATGTGGTCAGACCCGCACGGCGCCAACCCGAAGCGAGCCCTAGGCACACCGAGTACCGAAGCGAGTTCGGCACGACTGAAGGTCGATACGGTCACCACGCGCTTGGCTGTTCGCGATAGCACGCCGTACATCAGGCGATACCAGAGGACGAACGCCGGGCGAAAGTTGGCAGGGAACCGAAACGGGGTTGCATCATGCATGACTAGCGTTTGGTTCCGCTTGAGAATCGGTGCCGGCCCACACAGCGAAAACAGCGGCTTGCCGCGCGTAAGCCATGGCAAAACAATCTGTTCGAAGAAAACCCCTCGGAATCGCGAGCGGACAATGGTGAATTCCGATGCCCACGGTGGCTCGACCGCGTCCTTGGGCAGGACAAGAGTGATCCGCCCTGACGCTTGCGTCGCACTGACACTTCGCATCACCTGCGTCGCGTATCGCTGGGTCCCAGAAGGCGACTGCGCCAACCACTTACCGTTGACGTACACGGTCGTGGCGTCTTCCTTTCCGTCGCTCTGTCGCATGTCACTCACACACCACGGTCGACCTGAACGGCGACATCGGGTCGCTGCTCTGTCGTAGAACCGGGCGGGGCGGTGGTGGCCTGTCCCGCTCCTCGAACGATCGGGTAGCACAGAAGGGCCGCTGGCACAGTCCAGACACTCCAATCAGTGGTGTCGAGAAGCCAAGGCCGCTCGCTAACCGACAGTGCGAACACCGGTACCAACACACTGCCGACCACAAGGGTGTAGGCACCGCGCGCATTCCACAACAGCAGTCCCAGTGCCGAGACGAAGAACAGGAATCCGATGAGCCCAGCCGAAAGCAGTACTTGCAACCACTGGTTGTGAACCGAATAGGCCTGTATCGCAATGAGTCCGGAGTTGCGCCAGTGCTCCATACCGAACGCACCTGTTCCGTAGAAGAAAGTCCCCGGATCCGACAGCGCTTGCCGACCGAGTATCCATAGATAGCCGCGACCCGTGTATTCGCTTGGGTCTTGCGCTGTGAACGGCAGGATCAGACCGACCACGAAGGCCGCTGCCAATCCGGCGTACAGCCAACGCGCGCGAATCGGTGCAGCGGTGGGCCGCCGATAATCCGGACGTAGCAGGATCAAGGCGAAGAACGTAATCAGGCCCGCAATGGAGCCCGATCGACTGCCGGTCATCAGGATCATGCCGACCAGGTAGGCGCACAGAAGCACACCTTCCCACGAGCGAAAAGCAATGTACACGAACGGCATCCCCAGCGCGAGGAGCATCGCGAACGAGTTCTCGTTCCCATGGATCCCGCCATAGACAAAGCCGAGGATCCCGCACTTATCGGAGGTGCACGGCACGACACCGAACCCACTGTTGCCGACGAATGGGAGAAATGAGAAACCACTGGCGAGCGCGACGAATGCACAGAAGGCACCGGTCCCAATATGTATGCCAAGACCACGCGGTGCCACCGTGCAGGCGATCAGCACCGACAGGTACACCATTTGCAGCGGGCGAAATGGGTTGTCGCCATGCAGAATCGAAGACAGATACGAGACGAGCGCGACGACCACGAGCAATGCCGCTGGAACGTCGATCGGCACGCCACCACGCCTGGATCGGAGGTAGAAAACCGATGCGGCCAGTAATCCCAGGAGCACGTTTAACCCCCGCCAGACCTGGTGCCATTGCCCGGGCCACTGCCAAGGTGCCGCGTCTATGGAGACGCTCTCTGCCTTGTTCCACGCACCGATGTAGGTAACGACGACGTCGACAGAGATCTGCGTACATACCGCGATCACCGCAGCCAGTGTGGCCGTCCGAGACCACTCGCCCCGCCGCAGCACCTTACGCATTGCGCTTAAGAACGCAATCAAGGCAAGGACTGTTATTGCGACAATCAAGTTGGAGGTAAATGCATCAACCATCGGTCGACTCCTCAACCGCTGGCTTCGCTGTCGCACGGTTCGCGACGATCAGTCCAGGTATCAACTGGCACACCGCCACGGTTAACACCGAGGCGACCACTGGGCCGCTCGGTCCCAAGATCGGGGCAAGCACCCAGGACAGCGGGAGGTTAGTGATGACAAGCGCAACAACACACTTGGCCTGAAAACGAAGTCCTTTGGGCGAAATCAGCATCATGCCCTGCGCGCATTGCAATGACTGCACAACCAGGAGAAGTGCAAAGGCCACCAACAACGAAGTCAGTGGTGTCGCAGCTCCGTCGCTCATCCACACGATCAGATAGGGAGACAGCAGGAGAAACCCGAGCGCTGCGACGACCCCCGCAGCACCGAGAATGCCGAGGCTGATCAACCAGGTCCTGCGGCGGGCGGCCGGAGCTTCGTTCTCAACGGCGAAGCGCGGCCACAGCGCCAGTGCCGCCACCACGACCACCGACTCTATCGGCAGGTACAACTGCGCGGCGTAGGAGTAGTTCGACAGGCTGATGGGATCGACGCGGTGAGACAGCACAATACGATCGGAGTACAGCGCAAGGGGCAGGCCCAGCTGCAGGACTACCCACGGCACCGCGGTGGCCGATATCGGCAACCCAGGGAAGCGGCGAGGTCGAAACACCTGTGGCAGAAGCCCTTTAACGATGCCAGCGTCGCTCCGACGTACCGCGAGGGTACAGCTGACGAAGCTCGCCAGGCCGCCAATCGGGATGGCGAGGGCGTAGGCGAGTGTCGGTGCGTGCGTGAGGTACAGGCCAGCGGTCAGACCGAGCGCGACGGGCGCCGATACCGCAGCCAATAGGGTCGCTTGATGCATCCGACCGCTTCCCCGCAAGATGTTCGCGCCCAATGAGAACGGAAGCCCGATTGCGAAGATCAGCAGTGCCAGCGCAGCTACGACGTCAAGACCGGCACCGTATTGGACCGAATGAACACCAAGCAAGGTCGGCCACGCATTCAGCAGCGCCAGGACGACAGCGACCATCCCTAGCACCGCCGCTGAAGACAGCGTCGTGCGAATGGCGGTCAAGGTCGTGCGCCGGAACTGGTGTGCCCCCGCCTCGTCCACCTGGGCGCGGGCCGTGGCGGCCGCCGGGCCCGCACCCAAATCGGCGGCTTGAGCCAGCGGCACGCTGAGAGTGGCGACGAGCATCACCACGCCATACTGTTCCAGTCCGACCGCCGAGGTGACCAGCCGCGCGGCCAATAACTGCGCAAAGCCTGTGACCGGCAGCACTATCAGTCGCGCCCCGCCCGATACCAGCAGGAGCCGTCCAATCGCGCCCAGCGCGACAGGGCTGCCGTCATGATCTGGATCAGTGGACGGCTCCGTGGCTCCGGCGTCCGTCGTCACCGCGTGTACGAGTTCGTATCCGTGTCGGTGGCAACGTCCGGCTTCAGTCGCGACAACGTACGTCGAGAGCGAACCAGACTAAAGACGCACGCTGCGGTGCCAACGGCCAATCCGACGAGCAGTCCACCCAGCGCCACGTGCCAACGAGGACCGGGCGGGTCCACGATTGCCGGCTGAATCGGCAGGATGTGAATCGGGGAGGCCGGCTGCGGCGGTGCGCCACCTAGCTCGATAAAGCTAGCGCCACCGCGTTCGACTGAGATGACCGTTTGCCCGAGGTTGGCCAGCACAGAATTAGCGATCTGGGCAGCGGCTCGGGGGTTCGTATCGGTGACGGCCACCTGTACGATCACGCGGTCGGGAACGACCGTGGCATTGATCTGGCCGCGCAGCTGATCCACATTGCCTTGCCGGGTGTCGGCAACCACTGCCCGCAGGACGTCGGTCGAGGTTGCCAGGGCGGCGAAGGTCGCTATCCGCTGCTGTACGTAGACGCCGCTGGCATAGGGATTCGGATCGGCAGGGGTCCCGGGAACCGGGGGGGTGAACGCGACGAACCCGTAAGCGTTCGCAGTGTAAATCGGCGTTCTGGCGAGACCCCACAGAATTCCCAGGGCCAAGCCCAGCACGCCACATAGTGGGATGACCATCAACCACAATCGCGCGCCGTGGCTGCCGACGGTCTCGGGATGCCCCATCAGCCATACCCTTCGTGTCTTTGGACCCCGCGCTGCTCGGACGGTACCCCGAATGCATCGACCGCTCCTCGAAACCCGGCACCTTAGCAACGTCTCGAAGGCAACCACGAGATTACCGCAAATTCGCCACAGCTCCGCCGAACCGCGCTAACAGCGGATTAGCGCGCACTTGCTATTTAGGCGAGCAAATGTGCGGGCTGCTCTTACGAGTACTAAGTCGGTCGAATTCAGGCCGGGTGGCCAGTAGACAGCAGAATCGCACCGAATACCGGATCCGGGACGCATGACCATGTCAACGCGTGATCGGGGCACGACAGTTGAGTTACACGGTCAAACCGATCAAGTAAGTTGACCGTCATGAGGCGAGCCGGTGCGGCCGTGGCGGTGATCGTGTCCGCGGTTCTCGTTGGCGTCGGCTGCGGTAGTCCCGCGCCACCGCCGAAAGCGCCGACGACGTCGACGGCAGCCCTCCCACACAACTTCGGCGATGTCCTCACCACGGAGGCCTTGGCGGACATCGACCCGTTGCTCGCGCCAATCGCGTCGGCCCAGCGCTTCGCCTACGTCTCGCGGTCAGGAATCAACGACGGCACTACCCATGTCGGCGGCATGCTGTTTGTTCCGCGGGGACAACTCCCCGACGGCGGCTGGCCGGTGGTGGCGTTCGGCCACACCGCGACCGGTACCTTGCCCGGCTGCGGCCCATCGCTGGCGCCGACCCAGGTGAACTCAGCTCCGGCTGTGCAGAAGCTACTGGCTGCCGGCTACGCGGTGGTCATGTCCGACTACCAGGGACTGGCAAACGTTGATCAGACCCGCGACGCCAGTTTCCCCACCTACCACCCCTTCCTCGATTCAACGACGGCCGGCTACAACCTGATTGACTCGGTGCGCGCGGCTCGTAGCCTTACCAACGCGTCGGATAAATGGTTCGCATTCGGAATCGGCCAAGGTGGACAGGCGGCGTGGGCCGCTAACGAACTCGCCGAGAATCACGGCCAAGGACTGACGTTGCTCGGCACGGTCGCGGTCTCCCCTGCTGCGGACATCAACGGTCTCGCGGAGGGCGCGGAGGCAGGCACTTTGAATCCCGAGCAGCGACAGGATTTGCAGGCCTTCCTCGCCGCGTTGAAGGGTGCCTACGGCACCGATTTCAACCTCGACGACTTCCGCAGCGGAGCAGCCCAGCAGCAATGGGATGCCCTGCTGGCGTGCCACGGTCAGACGCCCGAACAACGCGCCGCGCTGGCTGATCGAATCGGACCCGACGATCTACGCCCCCACAATCCCACCGCCGTCGCCGAGCTTCGCGGCTATCTCCAGAAGACCAGCATCCCGCAAGGGCCGACCAGTGCCCCGATGCTGGTGATCTACGGTGCGAACGATCCACACATTCCCCCGGCCTGGACCGAACAGGCCCTGGGCCGCGCCTGCAAAATGGGTGACGTTATCCAAATCCGGCGGTTACCCGACGATGCCTCAGACCCCCTCGACATGACCGAGGCCCTGGACTGGATGCGCCAACGTGTGAATGCCGCGCCCGCTCCTAATGACTGCCCAGGCCGTACGCCGTGAGCCTCACGCACGGCTGGGTGCCGCTCGCAGTGCAAATTCTCGCCGCCGTCGTGTTACTAGCGACGATTGGCTGGCGCACTCGGCGGTGGCGTCTCATCTGGGTGCCCACCGCCGCGGTCATCGGCGCAGCGCTGACGGCGTTGATCTACTGGTACATCCACGACCAGGGCTGGTCGCAGGACCGCGCGCCGATGATTGTCTGGCTATGGATCTGCTTAACGGGCCTGGCCGCTGTCGTCGCAATTGTCGGCTGGCGCGGCATCGGCTGGTGGCGGCGAAGCGCGTCGTTGCTCGCCGTACCGCTATGCCTGCTCTGTGCGGCCCTCGCGGTGAATATGTGGGTGGCCTACTTCCCGACCGTGCAGTCGGCATGGGATCGGGTCCGAGGTGTCGAGCCAGCGCGCTGGGTGGACCAAACGACGCTGGCGGATATGCAACGCCGCGGCGAAAGACCAACGCACGGGGTCGTCGTGCGGGTGACGACTCCCGAGACGGCGTCGGGATTTCTGCACCGGCCTGAGCTGGTTTATCTGCCGCCCATCTGGTTCACGACGAATCCACCGCCGAAGCTGCCCGCGGTGATGATGTTCAACGGGGAGTTCGGGTATCCCTTCGACTGGCTGTTGTCTGCCAACGCGCTGGACACGCTCGACAAGTTCACAGCGGCACACAACGGTGCTGCTCCGATGGTGGTGTTCCCCGATACCGGTGGCAAATTCAGCAACGACACCGAATGCGTCAATGGCCCTCGCGGTAACGCCGCCGATCATCTCGTGAAAGATGTTGTGCCCTATGTGATTGCGAACTTCGGTGTGAGTTCCGATCCCGCCAACTGGGCCGTCGGTGGCTGGTCCGCTGGCGGTACTTGCGCGGTGATGTTGGGTGTATTGCACCCCGAACTGTTCAGCGCGATACTCGATATCGACGGTCAGCTCGGCCCGAACGCGGGCTCGCGCCAACAGACCGTGGCTCGGCTGTTCGGGGGAGACGAGACCGCCTGGGCGGCGTTCGACCCGAAAACCATTGTCATCCAACACGGTCGCTACACAGGTATGGCTGCCTTGTTCGCAATTTCGACGGATACACCCACGGTGTACCGCGATGGCAACGACATCCTCGATCCGGCAGTGTTGTCCGGTTGGGATGCGCACTCTGAGGACCATGCGGTCATCGCCAACTCGTTGTGCTCGTTGATGGGTAGCCAAGGCATTGAGTGTTCGGTCATTGGCATCCCGTCATCACACGATTTGGCCGGCGCGGGTGAGGTTTTCGCCGCAGTGCTGCCTTGGCTGGCCAGCAGGATCGGCACACCTGGTGTGCCGTCAACTCCGCTGCCGGGTTCGCCCCACAACTAAGGCAGGCCGCCGATCGGGCACGATTTCGCCAGGATTCGCGAATGTCAGCGTAGAGCGTGCCGCGCCCTGCGACGATTACGTGGTGACGATTGCACTTCACGCCAGGCTGAGCGAGGCCAGGGTTGACGACGCGAAGATGACCAACATGACTGCGAGCCCCTCTCATCGCCATTGATACCCCCGCGCAGCGCGCTAGCTTCCACCCCACCCAACGGGCACTGTTATCTGTAGCCCTCGGGACCGCATTGATCCTCCGAGTCGTGGCGTTGCTGCTCAAGGGTGACATCTCGTCAGGAGCAAATCTGTGGGAATACGGCGAGCAGGCCGCATGCGCACTACAACACGGCGGCGATCTCTGCCTTTACTACCCGGTGCCAGGAACTACTCTACTTAGCGACGCCAGCTATCCCTCCGCGTACATGCCGCCACTCTTGAGCTATCTTTGGCTCGGGCTATTCGAACTCTTTGGAAACGGTGCCCTCGCTCGAGCCTGTTGGCTATCAATCAACACCGCGGTAGCTCTTGGCTGCGTAGCGCTCGTATTCCACCTCAGCCTAAAACTCTGGCCATCGAAGTGGGCAGCATTCGTCGCGGCAATGATTCTTGCCATCTACCCGACATTCGTCGTGATCACAGCTGTCTACCACCAAACGAACTGGGCAGTCTTGTTGCTTCTGGTCGTCACTGCGGTCGCCGTCGAGCTGACGGCGACGCCGCGAGTGTGGCTCTACGCCGCAATCGGCGGGATAGCCTGCGGGCTAGCGGCGCTGAATCGCTCTGAGATGCTGGTAATCGGTCCCCTGATGATTGCATTGGGGGCGGCATGGCGGCGAAATCTATCAATTTTCTTGAAAGTCGCTCTGGCGGGCGGCTTCGCGATGATTCTGATTCTCACGCCGTGGACGGTGCGCAATTATCAGCAATTTGGACAGTTCATTCCCACCGCGCAGAGTTCTGGCTACAACCTTTGGAAGGGCTACAACACCTTCACCAACGGCTCCGGCGAGCTCTCCGACGATTCCAACAACCCAGAAGGTCAGCGAGTTTACGTTGTCAGCCGGTCGGCATCCCACGATGACCAATACGAGACGCACGTCCAGGAGGCTTACATGGAAGCGTTCAAGAGTGATTTCGAGAACGCGTCGACAGGCCGCCTTATCCAGCTGACTGGCACAAAAGTGCTCCTGCTCTGGGCCTTTGACTGGACAGACCGAGCCGTCACCCTTCGGCCCGTCTACCTGTTGCCATGGCTCGTGGTGAATATCTTGGCTGCCGTCGGACTCGTCACCCTCGTTCGTCAGCGCCGCTCTGCATCTGCCGCGGCAGCCGCGATCTATGCAACAGCGTTGGGACTGCTCACCTTCGCCTACGCTCTCACCGTCGTACACGCTCGATATCGAATGCACATCGAACCGTTCATATTCATATTGGCGGGCATCGGAGTTCAGAGCATCTGGATCTCGCTCACGGTGAACAAATCGACTCATTTCGGCAAACGTTCGGAGCACGCATCGAACTGAGAGGCCGACTGGGACGGATACCGTCCCTCAACCGCGCAAGGCAGTCACGTTGTCTCGATACCATGACACGGTTCGCTCCAACCCCTCTTTCAGGTCGATCTTCGCCGTCCATCCAACTTCCGCAAGCTTGGAAACATCGAGCAACTTTTGTGGTGTGCCATCAGGCTTGGTGAGGTCCCATGCGGTGTTACCGGTGAAGCCGACGACCGACGCGATGGTGTCCGCAGTTTCCCGGATGGTGACGTCGATTCCGCTACCTACGTTGATCTGCTCCGAACCGTCGTAGTGTTCGAGAAGATACAGGCAGGCGTCGGCCATATCGTCGGCGTGCAGAAACTCGCGTCGCGGCGTACCCGTCCCCCAATTCGTCACCGTTCGCGAGCCCGCCTCGACCGCATCGTGGTAGCGCCGGATTAGTGCAGGCAGAACGTGTGAACCCGTCGGCGAGAAATTATCATTCGGCCCATAGAGGTTTGTCGGCATCGCTGAGATCCACGGCAAGCCATACTGATGGCGCACAGCCTGCACGTGCAAGATCCCAGCAATCTTCGCGATCGCGTACGCCTCGTTAGTTGGCTCAAGTGTGCCGGTCAGCAGTGACTCTTCGCGGATCGGCTGCCGGGCGAACTTGGGATATATACAGGACGAACCGAGAAACAGCAGCCGCTCCACGTCGATCTGGCGAGCAGCGTCCAGGACGTTGACCTGGATTCGGACATTGTCGCTGAGAAAGTCGACCGGGTAGGTGCTGTTCGCGAGGATCCCGCCAACCTTTGCCGCCGCCAGTACGACATATCGCGGCCTGGTCTCTGCGAAGAACGCCAAGACCGAGTCGCGGTCCCTCAGATCGAGTTCAGTCGACGTCTTACGGACGATGTTCTCGAAGCCGGCCCCGTCAAGTCGGCGAACGATCGCCGAGCCGACCAGCCCGCCGTGCCCGGCGACGTAGAACGGCGCACCGCGGTCGAGTTCTCTGGGCGAAAACTGAAGCCCTGGCATCATTCGGAGTGATTTCCGATAGCACCGGGCTTATCCCAGGACTTCAAACACACCTTGTCGATCCAGGGCTTTCCCGCATGCGCCAGTGCCTCGATGTCGGCGTCGACCATCAGTCGGGCAAGGTTACGACCGTCGACACTGGGCACCCAGTTGAGTTTGTCGCGGGCCCGCGAAGCATCTCCGATGAGCGCATCGACCTCGGTGGGGCGGAGATAACGCTCGTCGAACCGGACGTGGTCTTCCCAGCTGAGACCCGCATGACCAAACGCGATCTCAAGGAACTCCTTTACCGAAATGCCGACGCCCGTAGCAAGCACATAGTCATCGGGTTCGTCGACCTGAAGCATCCGCCACATACCCTCGACGTACTCGGCGGCATAGCCCCAGTCGCGAATCGAGTCCAGGTTGCCCATGTAGACGTGGTCCTGCAAACCAGCCTTTATTGCAGCAACTGCACGCGTGATCTTGCGAGTAACAAACGTCTCGCCGCGACGGGGCGATTCATGGTTGAACAGGATCCCATTGACCGCAAAGATTCCGTACGCCTCCCGGTAATTCTTCGTGATCCAGTAACTGTAAAGCTTGGCGGCAGCGTAGGGCGAGCGTGGATGAAACGGGGTGTCTTCATTCTGCGGCGGCGTTACGGCCCCGTATAATTCGGATGACGAGGCTTGGTAGAAGCGCGTCTTGATACCCGATAGTCGGACGGCCTCGAGCATGCGAACCGTTCCCGTTCCCGTGATATCGGCTGTGTGCTCGGGTTCATCGAAAGACACCCGGACATGGGACTGTGCGGCCAGGTTATATACCTCGTCTGGGTCGATTTTGGCGAGTAGCGTGACGAGGCGGGCACCGTCGCTGAGGTCACCGTAGTGAAGGAAAAGCTTAACTTCGCTTTCGTGCGGATCGACGTAGAGATGGTCTATCCGAGATGTGTTGAATGTCGATGCACGGCGAATGAGTCCGTGGACTTCGTAACCCTTTTTAAGCAAGAGCTCCGCGAGGTAGGATCCATCCTGTCCGGTAATGCCGGTGATCAAAGCGCGCTTCACCATAGGTACATTGTCTTTCCTGTTGGATCCGTGGCCGCGCCGAGCATTCAAGCGATGAGCCTACCGAACGACTGCCGGGTTCCGCCACGAAAATGACCCGAGCAACGTGCGGTGTATGGCCTGAAGCTCGCTCATTGGATCACAACTCAATCGAGGGCCGCCTCAGGTTAGTCGCCCATGCAGGTTTGGGAGAAAATCAGGCGCCTCCCATGTTCGTTGCAACGTCGAATCAAGCGCATACTGTGGACTCCAGCCGAAGAGACGGTGAATTCGCGAAATGTCTGCCCCAAGATAGGGTCGGTCGACGATTCGCATCCGCATCGGATCTTGCCTGATCCCGAATGTTAAGCCCAGCACCGACCGCATGCGTGCGAGGATGTCGTCGACAGAGTATTGCTGTCCGCTACCCAGATTCACCACCTCGCAGTCAACTCCCGCCGTATTCTTACCGAGCGCGACGGCAGCGAGCCCACTGGCCGCATCCCGAGGTTGTCCCGTTCTTCGTGGAATTTGAGGTGACGGTCCCTCACCTGAGGCCTG
>CAZBSB010000012.1:12621-21052 GCA_964494535.1 uncultured Rhodospirillales bacterium | reverse complement strand
CGCCCCTCCGGCGCCGGCAAGGTGCGCCTCGTATTCCATGCGCCGTCGCGCGGCCTCATCGGCTATTTCAGCGAATTTTTGTCGGACACGCGCGGTACTGGTGTCATGAACCGGCTGTTTCATGGCTACGCCCCCTACGAGGGCGCGGTGCAGGGACGGCGCGTCGGCGTCCTGATCTCCAATGGCAACGGCGAAGCCGTGACCTACGCCTTGTGGAAATTGGAAGATCGCGGCCCCATGCTCATCACCGGCGGCGTCAAGGTCTATGAAGGCATGATCATCGGCGAGCACAACAAGGGCAACGACCTCGACGTGAACGTCCTGGAAGGCAAGAAGCTGACCAATATCCGCGCCGCCGGCAAGGACGAGGCCGTGCGCCTGACCACGCCCATGAGCATGACGCTGGAAAAGGCCATCGCCTATATCGAGGATGATGAGCTGGTGGAAGTGACGCCGAAGAACATCCGGCTCCGCAAGCGCTTCCTGAACCCGCATGAGCGCAAGCGCGCCAGCCGCGCCGCCGCCGAGGCCTGAGCCAACCGGCTGATTTATGACGGCAATCCAGGCACTTAACCGGCAGGCGCGCAAGCATTGGGACTTTGGCGCCGCTATGCTATGGATAAGGCCATGATGGAAGCGAATGTGACCGCACCGGCGCAGGGTTTTATCCGTGCGGCCGGCCGGCAGCTGGGCAAAGCCGGGCTGCTGGTCACGCGCGTGGCTGGCGTCAGTGCCCTACCCGTGCTGGCGCCCGGCGCGCCACTGCTCCTGGCGCCGGTCTGGCAGCATCTGCGCGGCCAGAAAGACTATTTCCACCGCATCGAACAGATGCATCCCGAGGTCGTGACCCAATATGGCGTGACGCCCTCGGCGCCGGACTATGGTGCCATGAAGCGCCGGCTAGATGCTATTCTAGACAAACACGGCCAGGAACCCGCCACCATCATCGTGCCGCCGCCCCTCCTCGCCGCAGCGCCCGCCACTTTGTCGCGCAGCCGCACGGTGGTGATGCCCAAGCATTATCTGGAATTCCTCAGCGCGGACGACCGCGACGTCGTCATGACGCACGAAGCCGGTCACCTGGTAAAGCAGGAAACGCGGCACAAAGACCTGATGGATGTCTTCGCCCACAACGCCCGCGATATTTGCCGCAAGGTCAGCCTGCCGGTCGCCACCCTGCTGGCCGCCGCCAAAGTTGCGGAAACCGTGCTCGTTGAACAATTTCCGCGCACCGCCGAAGCCGTGGCGCAGGTCACGGCGCCGCTGTTGGCCACGGCCAAGACAGCGGGAGCCACGATAGCGCAGCAATTCCCGCGCGCCGCTGAAGCCCTGACACAGGTTGCGTCGGCAGTGTTGCCGGCTTCTCCCGATGCCATGCTGGTCAACGCCGCCTTCAACGTCATCGTCGTGCTGCCGGCCGTGCTGGCGGCACAAAAATATTTCACCCGCCGCGCCGAATTCGCTTCCGACCGTTTCGTTGTTGATGAACGCAAGGAGGTAGACGGCCTGACGCATCTGTTGCTGCGGCTTGAAACCTATCCCGATCCCAAGCGACAGGCCAGTATGCCGATGGGAGCGCTGCTGACCAAACCGAAACTTGGTTGGCAGCATTTGAAAGACAAACTAAATTGGAGCCGCCTGACCGCAGCGCATCCCACGGCAGCGGAACGCATTCGCGCCGCTTATGACTATGCCGAAAGTCAAGGCATACGGCCACGTCTCAGTCGGCAGGACACCTGGCACGCCAGCCAGCCGCCCCAACTCTCTCGGTAACGCGGCGCGATGGTTCCTGAATTGAACAGCCGCGCCCGCGATATTCTGAAGCGCGTGGTGGACGCCTATGTCGCCACCGGCGCGCCCGTCGGCTCACGTACTTTGGCACAGCAATTGGGGCTGCAACTGTCGCCCGCCAGCATCCGCCACGTCATGGCGGAGCTGGAAGAGATGGGTCTGCTGCGCGCCCCGCATGTCTCCGCCGGCCGCGTGCCGACAGAGGCGGGGCTGCGCCTGTTCGTGGACGGGATTTTGGAAATCGGCGCCCTTAGCCCGGAAGAACGGCAAGGGCTGGAACTGGAATGCCAGACACACGGCAAGAGCCTGGCCGATACGCTGAGCGGTGCCACGCAAAAACTTGCCGGCCTCGCGGCCTGCGCTGGCCTGGTGGTCGCCCCCAAAACCGAGGACACGCTGCGTCAGATTGATTTTGTTAGCCTCGGCGGCGGCCGCGTGCTGGTGATTTTGGTGAGCGAGGACGGCCAGGTGGAAAACCGGGTCATCGAAACCGCGCACGATCTGCCGCCCAGCAGCCTGAGCCTGGCCGCCAATTATCTCAATGCCCGCCTGCACGGCCGCAGCATCGCCCAACTGCAGCACGATGTCACCGCCGAGATTGCTGCGCACCGCGCCGAACTTGACGGGCTGACGGCCAAGTTGGTGACTGACGGCCTGGCCATCTGGGCTGGCAGTGATACCAGCGGCCAGCTGATTCTGCGCGGCCAGGCGCATCTGCTGCAGAATATTCAAGCGGTGGCGGATGTCGAAAAGGCGCGCAAACTGTTCGAGTTGCTGGACACCCGCGCCACTATGCTGCGCCTGCTGGAAGCCACCGGCGCCGCCCCCGGCGTGAAAATCTTCATCGGCGCCGAAAACGCGATCTTCGCCGAAACCGGCTACAGCCTGGTGCTGGCGCCCTATACCAACCAGCGCGAACAAATCATCGGCGCCATCGGCGTCATCGGCCCCACCCGCCTGAACTATGCCCGCATCGTGCCGATGGTGGATTACACCGCCAAGCTCTTGGGCAAAATTGCCGGCTGAACGGCGCGCCGCAATCTCAATCGCAGCGCAGGCTTGCACTGCGCGCACGTTCAGGAAACAATAGCGGCAAGTGATTCGTTTAGGTCTTTCCAATGTTGGAAACCCGTATTATGGGGTTGGACCCCGGGCTGCGCCATACCGGCTGGGGCGTCGTCGCCGCCAGCGGCAACCGGCTGCGCTATATCGCGGCCGGCACCATTGACCCGCCCGCCGCCTTGCCCATGGCGGCGCGCCTCGCGGCGCTGGGGCACGGCTTGCGGCAAGCCTTGACGGCGCACAGTCCAGACGAGGCGGCGGTGGAAGAAACTTTCGTCAACGGCAACGCCCGCGCGGCGCTCCGGTTGGGGCAGGCGCGCGGCATTGCGCTCCTGGTGCCAGCGGAAACCGGCTTGCCGGTGGCGGAATATGCCGCCAACCTCATCAAGAAGACCGTCACCGGCTATGGTCATGCCGATAAGCAACAGGTGCAAGCCGTGCTGAAATTGCTGCTCGGCGGCTATGACGCCACACTCTCGGCGGATGCCGCCGACGCCCTAGCCATCGCCGTCTGTCACGCCCAGCACCGCAGCAACGCCCTGCTGGTAGAACGGCGGCGCGCATGATCGGCAAACTGACCGGCACGGTTGACAGCACCCAGGGCAACATCCTGCTGCTCGACGTGCAGGGCGTCGGCTATGTCGTCGCCTGCTCCGCCCGCACTTTGCGCCTGCTGCCGGAGCGCGGCGGCCGCTGCAGCATTTTAATCGAAACCCAACTGCGCGAAGACGCGCTCAACCTCTATGGTTTCGCGGACGTAACGGAACGTGACTGGTTCCGTCTGCTCACCACCGTGCAAGGCGTGGGCGCCCGCGTCGCGCAATCCATCCTGGGATCGCTAAGCCCCGAACAGCTGCAGCAGGCGATTATGCTGCAAGACAAAGCCTTGCTGACGCGCGCGGACGGCGTCGGCCCCAAACTTGCGGCGCGCCTGCTGACGGAATTGAAGGACAAGGTCGGCGGCCTGGATATGCCTGCCACTGCAGCAAACGCCGCAGCATTCGCTGCGCCCGACGCACTGGCAGCCGACGCGCTCTCGGCGCTCGTCAATCTCGGCTACCGCCGCGCCGAAGCCTTTGATATTTTGTTACGCCTCCGCAAAGATATGCCGCAAGCCGGCCTTGACCGACTGATTCCCGCCGCCCTGCGCCTGCTGGGAAGCCAGGCCGCATGAGCGCGAATGCTGCACCCCGCATGGTCGCCCCGACCGCACAGGAAGACGACACGCAGAATGCCGCGCTGCGTCCGCTGCAGCTAGCGGAATTCATCGGCCAGGAAGAATTGCGCGCCAATCTCGGTGTCTTCATCGCCGCCGCGCGGCAGCGCAAGCAGCCGTTGGATCATGTGCTGTTCTATGGCCCCCCCGGCCTGGGCAAGACCACCTTGGCGCAAATCGTGGCGCGCGAACTCGGCGTCGGTTTCCGCGCCACCTCCGGCCCCGTCATCGCCCGCGCCGGCGATCTCGCGGCCTTGCTCACCAATCTGCAGCCGCACGATGTGCTGTTCATAGACGAAATTCACCGCCTCAACCCTGCCGTGGAGGAAATCCTCTATCCCGCGATGGAGGATTACCAGCTTGATCTCATTATCGGCGAAGGGCCGGGCGCACGCTCGGTGCGGATTGACCTGCCGCCCTTCACCCTGGTGGGCGCCACCACGCGCTCCGGGCTTATCACGAGACCGTTACGGGAGCGTTTCGGTATTCCGCTGCGCCTGAACTTCTACGCGCCGGAAGAATTGGCCGTCATCGTCGCCCGCGCCGCTCGCCTGCTGAGCATGAATCTCAGTCCAGATGGCGCGCTGGAAGTGGCGCGCCGCGCCCGCGGCACCCCGCGCGTCGCCGGCCGTTTGCTGCGCCGGGTGCGCGACTTCGCTGCGGTGGACGGCGCCGCCCTGATTGACCGCAGTGCCGCCGACGCCGCGCTCAACCGCCTGGCCGTGGATCAACGTGGCCTGGATGCGATGGATCGGCGTTATCTTTTGCTGCTGGCCGAAAATTACGGCGGCGGCCCCGTGGGCGTGGAAACATTGGCCGCCGCCTTGGCCGAGCAACGCGACATGGTGGACGAAGTCATCGAGCCGTATTTGCTCCAGGAAGGCCTGGTGGCGCGCACCCCACGCGGCCGTATGTTGACGGACGCCGCCTATCACTATCTCAACCTGGCTCTGCCCGCCGGCCGCGCCGTGACCATCACCGCAGCGGCCGATGACTGATATTGTTTCGCCATCGCACCGATTCCCCATCCGCGTCTATTACGAAGATACGGACGCCGGCGGCATCGTCTATTACGCCAATTATCTCCGTTTTTTCGAGCGCGGCCGCACCGAAATGCTGCGCAGCATGGACATCGACCACCAGACGCTGAAAGCGCAGCATGGCCTTATTTTTGCCGTAAGAAGCTGCTCGATTGACTATCAGGCGCCGGCAAGGCTGGACGATGTTTTGGACGTAGTGACGGAAATTTGCGCCCTGGGCGCCAGCAGGCTGGACATGCAGCAATTCATCCGCCATGAAGAAAAGATTCTGACCACGGCGCGGATCACCGTTGTGGCTATCGGTGACGATGGCCGAGCCAAGCGGATTCCGCCCGCGCTGCGGCAGGCAATCATTCCCCTGCTGGCGCCGGCCGGCGCCGCATGACGAGATGAAGGAGTAGCAGATGGAGAATAAAGCAGTTGAGGCGGCGCAATTGGCCGGCTCGGTCGCGCCCGTGGATTTGTCGGTGCTGGGTCTGTTCGGCCACGCTGATATTTTTGGCAAATGCGTCATGCTCGGCCTCTTGGTGCTGTCCGTCATCACCTGGGCGGTTATTTTTGATAAAGCCTTCAAGCTCAAGCGGCTGCAAGCCAAAGCTAGCTATTTCGAGGATAAATACTGGTCTGGCCACTCGCTGGACGCGCTCTATGACAAAATCGGCAAACGCCCGGCCGACCCCATGCAATCCGTCTTCGTCGCCGGCATGAAGGAATGGCGCACCGCCAGCGAAAAAGGCCTGCTGGCCACGGCGCCGGCGCGCGGCAATCTCCAGGCGCGGGTCGAACGCGTGATGAGCGTGGCGACCGCGCGTGAAATGGCGCAAATCGAAACCTGGATGACCTTCCTGGCCTCCGTCTCCTCCGTGGCGCCCTTCATCGGCCTGTTCGGCACTGTCTGGGGCATCATGCGCAGCTTCATCGGCATCGCCGGCGCGCAAAACACGTCGTTGGCAGTTGTCGCCCCCGGTATCGCGGAAGCGCTGCTGGCCACTGCCATCGGCCTCATTGCCGCCATTCCCGCCACCGCGGCCTATAACAAATTCTCCACCGACATCGGCCGCTATGGCGACCGGCTGGAAAATTTCGCCAGCGACTTCAGCGCCACTTTGTCGCGCAACCTAGAAGAACAAAAGGCCGTGGGCTAAAGGAGCGCAGCGCATGGGCATGGGAACGCAAGGCATCGGCCGCAGCCGCCGCAAATGGCGGCGCAACGCCGAGATCAACGTCACGCCGCTGGTGGATGTGATGCTGGTGCTGCTCATCGTCTTCATGATCACGGCGCCATTGCTCACCGTCTCGGTGCCGGTGGATTTGCCCAAAGCGACGGCGCGCGCCAGCGCGCCGGACAAAGAGCCGCTGGTCATCACCATGGACCGCACCGGCCGCATCTATCTGCAAAATACCGGCGTCGAACGCGAAGAATTGATCAGCCGCCTGCGCGCCATCACCGGCGCCAATCCGGACGCGCGCATTTTCGTGCGCGGCGACCGTGATTTGTCCTATGGCCGCATCATCGAAATCATGGGGCTGGTGAGCGCCGCGGGTTACAACAAGGTGGCGCTGGTCGCGGAACTGCCGCAGGCCGCGCCGCCGCCGCCATAAGCCCCGCTGATGGTGACGATGATGTCTGGCAACGCGGCTGAGGTGCGATAGGCAATGGAGCGGTCGCTGCTCATATCGCTGGCGCTGCATGGCGCCATGCTGTTGCTGCTGTGGCTGGGGCTGCCCATGTTCCTGCCGCCGCCCGCGCCGCCGACCCAGCTCGTGCCGGTGGAAATCGCCGATGTCAGCGCCATCACCAACACCCGCGTGAAGCCGCAGCCGGCGCCGCCCAAACCTATGCCGGCGCCGGCCAAACCGGTGGAGCAGCCCAAGCCCCCCACGCCCACGCCGCCGGAGCAACAGCCCGTGCCGGAACAAAAAGTGCCAGTGGCCGAAAAAGAGCCGGAAGCCCTGCCCGAGAAACCGCCGGAAAAACCGCCGGAACCGAAGAAAGTGGAGCCGCCTAAGAAGGCCGAAGAGAAGGAAAAGCCGAAACCTGACCTGTTGGCCAGCATACTGAAGAACGTGGCCAAAATTCAGCCCAAGGCCGCGCCGAAAAAGACGGAAGAGTCAGCCGAGGAAGAAGACAGTGAGCCGGAGAGCGAAGCGCCGAGCCTGTCCGAAAAACTCTCGATCTCGGAGGAAGACGCGCTCAAGCGCCAGATTTACGGCTGCTGGAACCCGCCCATCGGTGCCCGCAATGCCGAGCAGCTGGTGGTCGAAGTGCTGGTCACGGTCAATCCCGACCGCACGGTGCAAACCGCGAAGGTGACCGACCGTTCCCGCATGGCCAGCGACAGCTTCTTCCGCGCTGCCGCCGAATCGGCGCTGCGCGCCCTGCGCCATCCGCAATGCACGCCGCTCATGCTGCCGCCCGATAAATATGAGCAATGGAAGATCATCCGCTTCAATTTCGATCCCCGCCAGATGCTGTGACGTGGCAGTTTGAAACGTGATTTCGCCATATTCGTCAGGCATGGCCAATGACCAGGCATTTATGCTAGAACACGCCCCAGGAATGTTACGCGAAGGAAGGACGACCGTGATGCTGCAGAAATTGACCGCGATCTTGACGTTGCTGTTGCTGTGCTGCGGCCTGGCCACCGCGCCGGCACGCGCCGAACTGAGCATCAATATTGACCGTTTCACCAGCGAGCCGATTCCCATCGCCATCCCCGATTTCGCCGGCGCCACGCCTGACGCCGCGCAAATGGGGCGCGACCTGGTGCGCGTCATCAACAACGATCTGGAACGCTCCGGCCTGTTCCGCAGCCTCGATCCCTCGTCTTTCGTGCAGGACGCCGCCAGCCTGCAGCAGCAGCCGCGCTTCGGCGACTGGCGCGTGCTCAACGCGCAGGCGCTCGTCGTCGGCAAGGTGGAGCCGGTTGGCGATGGCCAGCTGCGCGTGGAATTCCGCCTGTGGGATGTCTTCAGCGAAACCCAGATGACCGGCCTGTCCTATAAGACCTTGCCGCAGAACTGGCGGCGCGTGGCGCATATCATCGCCGATGCCATCTATAAGCGCATCACCGGCGAGGACGGCTATTTCGATACCCGCATTGTCTATGTCGCCGAGTCAGGCCCCGGCACCGCCCGCGTCAAGCGTCTGGCCATCATGGACCAGGACGGCGAGAATCACCGCTTCCTCACCGACGGCCGCGCCTTGGTGCTGACCCCGCGCTTCTCCCCGACCGCGCAGGAAATCACCTATATGGCTTATTATAACAACAAGCCGCGCGTCTATCTGTTCAACATTGATACGGGGAGGCAGGAAGTGCTG